>NZ_JACAGG010000029.1:0-38109 GCF_030324375.1 Empedobacter sp. R132-2 | reverse complement strand
CAACTCAAAGATAATTTGAGATCCGAAATTTACGCGCTTTTTTTACGCTTTCTTTTAACGTTTAGGACGCTAATGGTTTTTTATATTTAAAATAGTTGAACAGATAAAATATAATATATAACAAATTTACTAGTGGAGATATTATCCAAATAGCTAAAATTAAATAATAATAAAAGAATTTCAAATACTTTTCTCGCTGTTTACCTTGTTTAGAATCAATAATTTTAGACCAAACTTTAAACATACGATTCCCTTTTGTATCAACAGAAACTAAAAAAGGTTTTACCTCAACTGCTCCAGATTCAATTAAGTTTTCTTGTAGATTAGAGTAATTATTATTTTGGATTGAATTTAGAATAATTTTACCAAATCTTCTACTTTCTTGAATAGTTTTTTCACTAATTCCTGGCAAAGGCAATAAATTGAACATTCGTTTTTTAACGCCCGAAAACATCCAATTTACAATTGTCATTGCACTTACTAAATTTGGCGCATGATCGACTAATGCGATGTTTCCGACTAATTTAGACTGTCGTTCTTTCAATATTTTTTTGATTTTTTCTTGTGCCAAGAACCACATATTTCGCGAACCACTAATTGTAATTATTTTAGAATTTTCTAAAATTTGCTGTGCTTGTTTATCCTTTAAAAAAGAATTTATTGGAATAGAAGGTGATAAAAACCAAACTTGATAATACAGTAAAATTAAATCATATTTCTGATTCAAGATTTCAGTCGGAATTGGTTTAATCTTCTTTTCTTTTTGAAGAAAACTATCTGGAAAAGCATTGAAAAAAGAATAAAAATCCCACGGAAAAGGAAATTCCTCTTCCATTTCTATCTTGTATTTCGTTAAATTAATATCTTGATTTTGAACTAAATCATATGTTGTTTGATCGACAATCTCACTTAACTGTCCTGACTGAGAGTAATAAACAACTAATACGTTGCATTTCATGTAAAAGTTTAGGTTTTTTAGTGGTTTGAAAATTCATATTATGGTCTAATTTACATCCAAAAATCGAAATAATTAAACCATTGATAAGGATATTTTTTTACAATGGTTTCTAGATTGACGCAAAACTCTTTCAAAAGTGCATTTGCATCACGATGTTTGAAATTTGCTTGACGCGCATATAAGTGATAGTGTAGATTTTTTTCCTTCATTACATACACAAAAGCAACGGGCACTTTCAAGCGAGAAGCAATAGAAAATGGTCCTGCAGGAAAATTAGCTTGCTTTCCAAGAAGCACTTCTGACATCGTTTTATTTCCCTCGAAATAACGATCTCCTGTAAAACAAATTAATTCGTTTCGACTAAGCGCATTATTTATTTCGAAAATATGAGATAAATCTTCTTGAATCAAGATAAACTTTACCGAAGGTTTCTTCGAAATACTTTCTAAATATTCTTTGATAACATTTCGTTCTAAATCTGTTGTAACCAAATTAATTTGACAATCAAAGTCAATATCTGCAAAAAAATGTTCGGCCACTTCGAAATTACCAACATGTGCGCTGATTAAAATTCCGCCTTGTTTTTGATTCAATAGATTTCTTAATAATTCTATTCCATCAAATTCGTAAGTATATTTATTACGTAAACCTGCATTAATCGCTGTTTTATCAATCAAGGTTTGCCCAAAAGTATAGTAACTTTTGTAAACACTTAAAATTGATTTGAAAACCGAAAAATTTAATCGATAACGGAAGTATTCATAAATAGATTTGTTGCTACTAAAAGCCATTAAAAAATAATAAAAAGCTACAAAAATTAAGACTGAGTAAGCAGCCTTAATTCCGAGCTTTTTCATAACGTTGACAAATATTTTGTATCCCAGGACCGTTCCTTTAGAACGACCATCCCATTGTTTCATATCTGTTATTTATTCTCTAACTTTTGTTCTACAATTGCATAGAAATCTTCAAAAGTTATCATATTTTGAAAATCTTCTTTAATTAATTTCACACCGAAATTAGATTCAATGATTACCACTAAATCAACATAGTCCAAACTATCTAAATCTAAAGATTCTTTAATATTTTTTTCCTCTGAAATCACAGAAGGATCAACCTCAAATTCATCAATTAAGATAGCGTTTAATTTTTCAGCGATTTGACTTTTCACCATATTAGGAGTTAATTTTTTTAATTACTAAGGCAGAATTCGTTCCACCAAATCCAAAAGAATTCGACAAATATACATCAAATTCTTTATTTAAGGTTTCTTTAACAATGTTTAATTTAGCTGAATCTTCGTCTGCTTCTTCGAAATTAATATTTGGTGCAATAAAGTTATTCATCATCATTAAGTTAGAATAAATAATCTCACTTGCTCCTGCCATCCAACATTCGTGTCCCGTCATAGATTTTGTAGAACTTACAAAAGGTTTCGTTTTTCCAAAAACTTGGTCAATCGCTTTTGCTTCGTTTGCATCACCAACCGGCGTAGAAGTCGCATGTGCATTAATATATTGAATTTCATCTGCCGAAATTTTTGCTTGTTTCAGCGCTCTATTCATCGCAATTGCTGGTCCATCTACATTTGGCGTAGAAATGTGTCCACCATTCGACGAAAAACCATAACCCAAAACCTCAGCAATAATTGGCGCACCACGTTTTACAGCAGATTCATAACTTTCTAAAATCAATGTTGCTCCACCTCCACTCGGCACCAAACCATCACGGTTTTTGTCGAAAGGACGACAAGCTTGTGCAGGATTTGCTTCATTTTCGGAAAAAACACCTAAACCATCAAAACTTGCCATTGCATACTTATTAATCTCCTGTGCTCCTCCACAAATAATCATATTTTGCAGACCATCTTTGATCATCATATAACCTAAACCAATCGAATGCGAACCACTCGCACAAGCTGCACTAATTGTAAAATTGATTCCAGTCAACTCAAAAATCGTTGCAAGATTCATCGTTACAGTAGAATTCATTGATTTGAAAATAGCTCCAGAACCAATTAATTCTGTATCTTTTTTCTCGCGAACAATATCTATTGCATCAATAATTGCTTTCGAAACACTATCGTTTCCATATATAATTCCGACCTCGTTTGTCTTGATATATTCTTCCGTCAAACTAGCATTTTTCAACGCTTCTAAAGTTGCCATATATGCAAACTCTGTTTCTTGACCAATTGTAATTCGTTGTCTACGATTCAAAAAAGGTTTCAAATCTGGTGCTGGAACAGTTCCTGTCAAAGCAGATTTAAAGCCAAATTCTTTGCGTTCTTCATCAAAAATAATCCCTGATTTTCCTTGACGCAAAGATTCTGTTACTTCTTCTAATGATGTTCCTAAGCAAGAATAGATGCCCATTCCTGTTATTACGACTCTATGGCTCATTTTATCTAAGAATAAATTCCTCCATTTATATTAATAACTTCTCCCGTGATATAACTCGATTTTTTAGAAACCAAAAAGCTTACCAAATCGGCAACTTCTTCGGCTTTTCCAAAACGATTGGCTGGAATCAGCTTCTTTAATTCTTGTTGATCCAATTCATCTGTCATATCCGTTTCGATAAAACCTGGCGCAACAGCATTCACAGTTACATTACGTTTTGCTATTTCTTGTGCCAATGCTTTCGTCGCTCCTATCACAGCAGCTTTTGCAGCAGAATAATTGGTTTGTCCTGGCGTTCCTTTCAAACCGGAAACAGAAACTATATTGACAATTCTTCCGAATCTATTTCTCAATAAAGGATTAATAAAAAAGTGAGTTACGTTGTAAAAACCATTCAAGCTCGTATTAATCACATTTGACCAATCATCTTGTGAAATCCACATAAACAAATTATCTTTCGTAATCCCTGCATTGTTTACAATTACTTCTACAATTGCATTTGTATTTTTCTCTGTCCATTCGGTTAAAACTTGTTGTGTTTGATTTGCATCAGCCACATCAAATTTTAAAATTTCTCCTGTTCCTCCTAATGCTTCAACATCTTTCAAAGTTTCTAACGCAGCAGCTTCATTCGAATTATAATTTATCAAAAGATGATAATCATGTTCTTCTGCAATTTTCAAACAAATTGCTTTTCCAATTCCACGCGAACCACCAGTTACAATTGCACATTTCATGCTTTATAAAATCTATTTTTTTAATCATTAAAAAGTTCAGCATTATCAAACCATTGATCTGCTAATACATTTCCATTCTCATCAAGAAAAGCCCACTTTCCTTGCTTCTTTACTCGAGCTAATTTACCATTGAACCCTTTATCTCTTTGTGAAAATCCGAAACTTACAGAGATGTCATACAAAGCAGGAATGACTAATTTACCTTCTTTATTGACAAATCCCCATTTACTACCTTCTTTTACAGGAGCTAATCCTATTTCACTAAAAACTTCTGCATTATTATATTTTGGTTGAATAACGACTTCTCCTTGTTCATTAATAAATCCCCATTTGCCTTTATCTTCAATAGGAGCTAACCCATTAGAAAATGATTTTGCATTAGAAAAAATAGGTGTTATTATCCACTCTCCTTTTTTATTTATAAAACCAAACTTATGATTTTTTCGAGCAAAAGTGTATGAAGCAGAGTTAAAATTCCCTATAAAATCTACTCCTTCTATAGCTATAAATTGATTATTAGAAACAATTCCAAAATCAGTTCCCTTTTTTGCCCAAACAACATCTTGATTAAATTCTCCAACATCATCATATTCTAAGTTGACAACCAAATTTCCTTTTGTATCAATTACACCCCACTTTTTGTTCAAAGCTACTTTCGTATATCCATTTATAAAAGTCCTAATAACATGATATGCTGGCTCAACAAGTACATTTCCATTATAGTCAATTAAACCGACCAAATCTCCTTTTCGGATAAATGCAACTCCTTCATTAAAGTCATATATTTTATCGGTTAAAGGATAATTTTGTTGTTCACCTTTTGTATTAACGTATGTCCATTTTTTATCAATCTCAACCATTGCTATTCCTGAATTAAACTTCTTTGCATTGGAATAAATAGGTTCTATTACCCACTGATTTTCTTTATTAATAAATCCCCAAAGATTTCCTTTTTTAATTGCAGCAAGTCCTTCTGAAAATTCCTTTGCGTCAGAATATTGAGGTTCTATTAAATATTGTCCATTTTCACCAATAAATCCAATTTTATTTTTTGTTTTTACTAATGCTAATTTCTGTGCAGATAATATTCCAAAAGAGACAGTTAAAAATGATAATAAAAGGTATTTTTTCATCAATATATTTTTAAAATTTTAGTAAATATTTTTTAACTTCCTTAAGATAAGGATAAATCACCTCATCTTCTTTAAATACAGGAACAATTTTACGAATCGAATCATAAAATGCTTTTCCTTTTGAAGATAATTTATCTTGTATTTGTAAAAATTCTATCGCTTGCGTTACAGCCATACTCTGAACCGTCAACACTTCGAACGTATTATCAATCACTTTTGCACAAATCGTAGCCGCATTTGTCCCCATACTCACAATATCTTGATTATCATTATTGTTTGGAATACTATGCACATACATTGACGTAGAAAGTGTTTGATTTTCAGCTGTTGTAGAAGTCGCCGTAAATTGAGCAGCTTGCAAACCGAAATTAAAACCAAGCGTTCCTAAATTAACAAAAGGTGGTAAAATATTATTGATTTTTGGATTGACTAAATAGTTTAATTGACGTTCACTAAGCATTGATAGACGCGTAACAGCCAATTTTAATTTATCCAATTCTAATGAAACATAATCGCCATGAAAATTTCCTCCATGATGAACAGTTTGATTTTCAACATCAATAATTGGATTATCACTCGCCGAATTTATTTCATTTTCTAATACTTCTTTCGCGGCATTCCAAGTATCATAAATTGGTCCTAAAATCTGAGGAACACAACGCAACGAATAATATTCTTGTACTTTTTCTTCAAAAATTTTCTCAGTACGTTCTTGATATAATTCGTCTGCACGTTTTTTGACTAATTTGCTATCATTCAAAAAATCGGTCATTTTATTCGCCACATAACGTTGACCAACATGTTGTTTAGCCTCGTTCAACGGTTTTGAATAGTGATCATCAAAAGATTGTACAATTTCATTCATCATCGAGCTTAACGTAATCGAAAGATTAATTAATTGATTAACTTTAATCAAATTTACCATTCCAATTCCCGTCATTACCGAAGTTCCGTTCATAATTGATAAACCTTCGCGAATATGAACTTCTATTGGTTGAAGATTTTCAAGTTTAAACACTTCTTTCGTCGATTTGATTTCTCCTTTATAAAAAACTTCTCCTTCTCCAATTAATGTCAAAGCCAAATGCGCCAATTGAACCAGATCTCCACTAGCACCAACGCTTCCATGTTGATAAATGACAGGTAAAATATCACGGTTTACTAATTCTTGCATCAATACTAAAACTGAAGGATGAATCCCAGAATATCCCAACGAAAGCGTATTAAAACGTGCAATAACCGCAGCTTTTGTTTGGTTTAACGTCAACGGTTCTCCAATTCCTGTACAATGACTTCTGATTAGATTATATTGAAGCTGAATTGTATTTTCATCCTCAATACGATATTGTGCCATTGGTCCAAAACCTGTATTTACGCCGTAAATTATTTTATTTTTTGAAAATTCTTTTAAAAATTTAAAACTATTCTCTACACGATCAAATGTTGATTTATCAAGCAATAATTTTTTATTCTTAAAAAGTATGTTTTCTATAGTGTCAATTGTTAATTTTGTCATGTTATTGATTAGGTAAAAGATTTATCGATTTTGGTTATTTACTCCCTCAATCAGTTGCAAAAATAATTAAAAAACTATACAAAAAGTCATGATTGAAAATACAGATGTTTTAATCATTGGTGCAGGACCTTCGGGATCGGTTGCAGCAGCCTATTTAAGAGAAAAAAACATTAAAGTTATTGTTTTAGAAAAAACTCAATTTCCGAGAATTGTTGTTGGTGAAAGTTTGATACCTCGCTCTATGGATCATTTTGAAGAAGCTGGATTGTTACCTTATTTAGAGAAACAAAATTTCGAAGTAAAACCTGGTGCGAGATTTATTCGAGGCGAACAAATTTGTATTTTCGATTTCAGTAAAAAGTTTGGGAAAGGACAAGATTGGACTTGGCAAGTTCCGCGTGCTGATTTCGACATGACTTTAGCTGATGCAATTATAGACAAAGGTGCAGATTTGCGTTTTAATGAAGAAGTAATTGATGTTCAATTTGAAGGAAAAAAATCGATTACAACTGTAAAAAAACAAAATGGAGAAACGTATCAAATCAATGCAAAATTTTTGATTGATGCGAGTGGATATGGACGCGTTTTACCACGATTATTAAATATTGATAGTCCATCAAAACTAAATCCACATTCAGCAATTTTCACACATATTAATGATGTTCGTCGCTCTGAAGGTCAAGAAAGAACGCAGATTTCTTTTGATATTATTGAAACGAAAGTTTGGTTGTGGGTAATTCCTTTTTCGAATGGAAAAACAAGTGTAGGGATCGTTGGCCCAACAGATTATATCAATCAATTATCAACCAATCAAGATACAATAGAAGCTTTGCAAAATGCAATTCAAAAATCCGATTTTTACGTCAATCGTTTTGGTGATTTACCATTTGAATTTAACCCAATTTGGTTAAAAAATTATTCCGCTGCGGTGACTAAAATGTATGGAGATGGTTATGTTTTGACAGGAAATAGTACCGAGTTTTTAGACCCTGTTTTCTCTTCTGGTGTTTGTTTCGCAACAGAAAGTGGTTTGAAAGCTGCTAAACTTGCTATTAAAGAAATAAATGGCGAAAAAGTAGACTGGCAGACAGATTACGAAGATTATATGAAAGAAGGTATCGATGTTTTCACCACTTATGTGCAAGAATGGTACACAGGAAATTTGCAAGAATTATTTTTCCATCAACCTGAAAATCCTGATGTCAAAGAAAAAATTTGTGCTGTTTTAGCAGGATACGTTTGGAACAAAGAAAATCCATTTGTAAAAAAACACAATAGTGTAATTCGGAATATGGCGTATCTGATTCGAATGGTTAAAGAAACAGAATAAATGAAAAGTCAACAATATGTTGGCTTTTTTGTTTTTAATTCAGATAGATTCTCTATTTTTGAGTAATCCAATACTTTAAAACGCATGCAATTTCAGACTATTGATACAGTTGAATCAATTTCGAAAGAAGATTTCATCAAAAATTATCTCAAAAAAAGGAAACCTTTGTTATTGAAAGGTTATGCAAAGAATTGGAAAGATTTTGACAAATGGAATCTCGATTATATCAAAGAAAAAGCTGGAGAACAAATTGTACCTTTATACGATAGCAAACCTGCTGACGCTAACAAAAGTTCGGACACTCCTGCTACACATATGAAGTTTAATGAATATGTGGATTTAATCAAAAAAGAACCCTCTGATTTGAGAATTTTCTTTTTTATCATCAAAGATAAAATTCCCGAATTACTCAAAAATTTCACTTATCCTGATCTAGGTTTAAAATATTTTGAACGTTTGCCTACACTATTTTTTGGAGGAAGTGAAGCTAAAGTTTTGATGCATTATGATGTCGATATGACGGATTTCATTCATTTTCAGTTCCAAGGTGATAAACGAATTTTGTTGTTTGATTCAAAACAATCCAAAGCTTTATATAAAGTTCCACTTTCGGTACATACAATTTACGAAATTGATTATGATCATCCCGATTACGAAAAATTCCCAGCTTTGAAACACGCAAAAGGTTTTGATTTTGTCATGAATCATGGCGATGCTTTATTTATCCCACGTGGTTATTGGCATTATAATCGTTATTTAGAAGCAGGATTTTCAATGTCTTTACGCGCCTTTCCTAATGAGTTTTTTCAAGTGATGAATACCATTTATCATGTATTTATTATGCGCTATACAGATAAGTTAATGCGCAAGATTTTTCAACTAAAATGGATTCATTTTAAAGAAAAATGGGCTATAAAGAAAAGCCATCGTTATTATGGAATTAAGAAATAGGTTTTAAATATTACTCAATTTTATAATCCATAGGAACCATGTTTGCTATTTTTTCCCAGCTCCAATATCCTTCAACAACCAAATTAGCAGGATGGTAATATGTACCATTTTCTTCAATTTTTAATAAATCGCTTTTTATAGCGAAAATAGAAAGTTGGTTCGAAATATATTTTGCACCATTCTGTTTTGCATAGTCCAAATCCTCTTTTTCATTTTTGTATTCAACTGAATATAATCCTTTAAAATTAAGATACTGATTATTATTATCAACGATTTTCAAACTATCAGATGGAACTTTTTGATTAACTAAGTAAGTAATTATTTTTGGAGGAACTTTACCTTCAATTCTACCTCCTAACAAAGTTTCTTCTTTAAATTTTATGTATTCAGGATTATCCTTGCGAATCAATCGTTTTATATCATATCCTTCTTCCTCAATTTTATTCTCATAAACTGCTTTCATAAAATGAGTAATACTTCCTAAATAAGATTTACGACGATTTTCTTGCCATTTTTTTTCTTTAGAAGCTGATGATTTTAACTCAGTAAAAAGTGCTGTTCCAAGAGTTAAGACATAATTTGACTTAAAATCAACATTAAAATCAACCAAGTCATACTCGATTTTATAACCTAAGTAATTGTTTGTAATGATTAAAGGATTTCTAGAAGTAGCAGATAATTGTCGTGTATTTTTATCATATTTAAACCTTAAGTCTTTCGAATTTTCTATTTTGCATTTTTTTGCAGCTTCATTACTTCCCAAAAACAATTTCAAAAAAGTCTGATAATAATACAACCAATCTTCTTTAGATATTGCTTGAACAACTGTTTCTTGCAACGCTACCACTTCAGGTTCTAAAACTACTTTATAAAATGTAATTTGATTTGTATTAACATTCAAAATATAATTTTCAAACAAACTTGCACGAACAATTAAGTTATATTGTCCATTAGGAAGACTTAGTTCAAATTCACCTTTTTCGTTCGTTTTTGATTTAATCGTAGAATTATCGACATAGATTTCAGCATTAATAATTGGAAGCGATTTTTCATCAATCACTTTTCCTTTAATTGTATTTTGTGCAAATAGATTACTACTAATTAAGAAAAAACCTAAAATAATAATTTGTTTAAAATTCATTGACTAAATTTTAAAACAAGATAATAAAAAAACCGCTATAAAGCGGTTTTGAATTTATTTGAAGAAATATGTAATTCCTAAAGTTAAAAATGATGAACGATTTGTTCCATTATCCCAACGTTTATAGTCGTAAGTATCTATTAAACCATATTGATAGCGTAAATTAATTTCGTATTTTCTATCAATAGAATAACCTCCACCGATATTAAAAGCTAAATCAAACGATTTTGGAACATTATTTTCTCTTTCAGGTTCATTTTCATCAAATTTTTCTGATACTTTGAAACCTAATTGAGGACCACCTTCAACGAAGAAATCTTTTCCTTGATCATCAAAATAGTATTTATACATAATTGGAATATTGATATAATTTAAGAAAGCTTTGTATTTCTCTCCACCTTCTTTATATAACGAATATTCACCTTGAGTAGTATATAAAACTTCAGCTTGTAAATAATGATTTTCGTTTCGAGTAGTTAATTGATATTTTGCAACTCCTCCAACTAAAAATCCAACTCTCTCTTTAGAAACTCCATGAACAATAGTTGTGTTACTAAGTCCAACACCTCCTTTAACTCCAAATTCGATTTGAGCAAAAGAAAAAGTAGATAAACTTAAAAGAAATAAACTTAATAGATTGGTTTTTAAATTTTTCATAAGTTATTGTATAATTTTAACAAAATTAAAGCTTTTTTTAATACAAACTTCATTTCATAAAAAAAGCTCTCCAAATGAAGAACTTTCTATATTATTTTCGAAAATTTATTTTTTTGGTTGAGGAGGAAATTTAGCAAGAATTTCTTCAATTGCTTTCGGGATTCTTTCCGCTTTAGCACTGATATTACTCAAATTAAGATCAGAACCAACACCTTGCCAAACCAATATATTACGTTTATCATCAATAATGTCTATTACAATTGTTCCTGCTTGATAAGAAGAAACGCTATTTCCGCCGTAATATCCGCCATAGTAACCATAAGGACCGTAGCCCCAATTGTTATTATTTACAGAAACTTGTTCTTTAGAACTTGTCAATAAATTAATAACTAAGTCTGCATCAGAACTTACTTTTGTAAATCCTTTTGTAGCCATTTGTGCATCAATTGCTTTAATTAGTCGATTCTTATCCAAATCGTTAACCTTTAACTTATCTAATCCTTTTTGGTGAAAAGTATAAGTTTTATATGAAGCAAAATTTGTTGATCTGTCGTAATCTGTACTTACTTGAACTGTTCCACAGCTTGTTACAAATAATGACAACAAAATTATAAAAGTAAAGTGTATAATTTTCATGACCTTGATTTTTTATTTAAAACTACAATTATTATTCCTAAATGTAAAGGTAAATCAAAAAAAAAAGAAGCTCAAAATACATGAACTTCTTTTTAACTAATATTTACAATTTTATTTTGCTAATTCTAACTCTTGAATTTTCACTTCAACAATTCCATTGTGATTGATTCTAACCAAATCTACAATTTGCGTTTCGTTGACTAATTCAGGATTAAAATCTGTCTGAACTTTTACATAATTTTCTGTAAAACCAAACATTTTCCCGTCTTTATTATCATGTTCCCAAAGCACTTTTTGAGTAGAATTTAATTGAGACTGATAAAAAGCTTGACGTTTTTTCTCTGATAAAATTCGTAACATTTTATTACGACGTTTACGTTCTCCTTGATCTACAACTCCTTCAAATTCGATCGCTTCTGTATTATCACGCTCCGAATAAGTAAATACATGTAAATAGCTAATTGGTAATTCGTTTAAGAAATTATATGTTTCCATAAACAATTCTTCTGTTTCTCCTGGAAAACCAACAATTACATCTACACCAATACACGCATTTGGCATCACTTCGCGAATTATTGTTACACGATCTAAATAAAGATTAGATAAATAACGACGTTTCATTTTCTTCAAAATCTCATCGCTACCAGATTGTAATGGAATATGGAAATGCGGAACAAATCGATTACTTTTTGAAACAAAATCAATTGTTTCATTTTTTAATAAATTTGGTTCAATCGAAGAAATTCTGATTCGTTCTATCGCATCAACTTGATCTAATTCTTGTACCAATTCCAAGAAAGTATGTTCGTGTTTTTTATTCCCGAATTCACCTTTACCGTAATCACCAATATTTACACCCGTTAATACAATTTCTTTGATTCCTTTTTGTGCAATTTCATTCGCATTTTTGATAACATTTTCTACTGTATCTGAACGCGAAATTCCACGAGCCAAAGGAATTGTACAATACGTACATTTGTAGTCGCAACCATCTTGCACTTTCAAAAAAGCACGCGTACGATCACCGATTGAGTATGAACCAACGTAAAAATCGGCTTCTTCAATCTCACAAGAATGTACAATTGTTTCTTCTTTTTTATTGATATCGTCTAAATATTCAGCAATATTAAATTTTTCTGCAGCTCCTAAAACCAAATCAACACCTTCCATTTCCGCTATTTCTTGCGGTTTCAACTGCGCATAACAACCTACAACGACAACAAAACCTTCTGGATTTGCTTTCATTGCATTTTTCACAATCGTTCTGCACTCTTTGTCTGCATTTGCGGTTACCGAACATGTATTTATCACGTACACATTCGCAGAATCTGTAAACTCAACCTTCTGATATCCATTATCTTTCAAGTTTCTTGCGATCGTCGAAGTTTCAGAAAAATTAAGTTTACATCCCAATGTATGAAATGCAACTGTTTTAGTTTGATTATTCATAGCTGCAAATTTAAGAAATTATCCATAGTTTTGAAACATAAATAAATCAGCTATTCAAAATGACTAAATACTTTATCTACATTATGTTATTCGTTTCAATATTTTCGTGTTCTAAGAAAATTGAAATCGATGAAAACAAAGTATTTAAATTAAATCGTTACGATAATATTTCTTCTTTAGATCCTATCAATGCACGTACACAAGCCAATAATTGGGCATGCAATTTAATGTACAATAGTTTAGTGAAGATTGATAACGAACTAGAAATTCAGCCAGATATTGCAAAATCTTGGACAATTTCTGAAGATGGAAAAACGTATTCTTTTACTTTGAGAAATGATGTTTTTTTTCATAAACATGAAGCTTTCGGAAAAGATTCGACTCGAATTGTAACGGCTTCAGATTTCGAGTATAGTTTTAATCGTTTAAAAGATCCGAAAGCTGGAGGTTCTGGAGGTTGGATTATGAATAATATTGATTCATATAAAGCGATAAATGATACACTTTTTGAAATTAAATTAAAAGAGGCTTATCCTGCATTTTTAGGATTAATTTCGATGAAATATGCTTCGGTTGTTCCGAAAGAATTATTCAAAAATGGAAACGATGAATTCTTGAAACATCCAATTGGTACAGGCCCTTTTCAATTTAAGATTTGGGAAGATAATGTGAAAATGGTTTTTAGAAAAAATCCAAAGTATTTCGAGTTTGATGAAAAAGGACAACGTTTACCATATTTAGAAGCGGTTAATTTATCATTTTTACCAGAGAAAAATTCAGAATTTTTAGAATTAATCAAAGGTAATTTGGATATGATGGCAGATTTGGATCCTTCTTATAAAGATGAAATTTTAAATCCAATCGGAGATTTGAATCCAAAATATTCAAATATTTTAACGATTCAAAAAGTTCCTTATTTAAGTACCGTTTATTTATGTTTTTATCTTGATGCGCCCAATGCAGTTGATTTGAAATTGCGTCAAGCATTAAATTATGGAGTTGATAAAAACAAAATCATCAAATATATGATGAAAGGTCAAGCTTTTGAAGCAGATGGAGGTTTCATTCCGAAAGGTTTACCAGGTTATTCGCCAGAAAGTGGTTACAAATATTCTCCCGAAAAAGCACGTGAACTAATCAATAGCTATAAAAAAACGAACGAAAAAATTGTACCAATCGAGCTGACAACTGTGCAAGAATATGTAGATGTTTGTGAATATATTGCGGCAGAAATGGCAAAATTAGGCTTACCAATAAAAGTGAATGTTGTACCTGGACCAACGATGCGCGATGGAAAAGCAACGGGAAAATTTACGTTGTTCCGCGCAAATTGGGGAGCAGATTATCCAGATGCCGAAAACTTTTTGTCTTTATATTATTCGAAAAACTTTGCGCCAGAAGGTCCAAATTATTCACATTACAAAAATGGTGAATTTGATAAAATGTACGAACAAGCATTTTTGACCAATAATCTAGACGAACGTGCCAAAATTTATCAAAAAATGGATGCATTGATGATGCAAAACGCTCCAATTTTGCCATTATTTTATGATCAAACAACGTTATTTTTGAATAAAAAAGTTAAGAATTTTTCGATGGGACCAATCAAATTATTGGATTTAACGAGAGTTTACAAAGAATAATTCTTTTGACATTTCTCAAAAAGTTTGAACATCTTTTAAAAAAATCTAAATAATATTTCATTTTATTTCACGACATTAGATAATTGTTAACTTATTTGAAATAATGGGTTTTCTCTAACGTTTGAAATCAACAATTTAAAAGAAATTATTTCAGAAATATAGGCGTTAAACCGAGTTTTTTTAGATATATTTGACACCAAATTTTTAATCAAAATCATTTAAATTTTTACTTATGAAAGTAAGACAACTTTTCGTAGTAGGATCTATCGTTACTCTTGTTGCAATTGGAGTAATCTCTTATTTTTGGCCAGGTATCTTATGGTCTTTAATAATTATTCTTCCTTTGATTGCTTTAGGATTTGCAGATATCTCGCAAACAAAACACGCTATCAGAAGAAACTTTCCAATTATTGGACATGGACGTTATTTGTTAGAAAGTATTCGTCCAGAAATTATGCAATACTTTGTTGAAACGGATACTGAAGGGAAACCTATTGACCGTTTGATGCGTAGTATGGTGTATCGTCGTGCAAAAAATGTAATTGACACAGTTCCTTTTGGGACGCAATTAGATGTTTATGAACCAGGATATGAGTGGTTAAATCACTCGATGTATGCAGGAAAAATCAAACATGCTGATGATCCACGTGTAAAAGTTGGTGGAAGTGAATGTAAACAACCTTATTTAGCAAGTTTATTAAACATTTCTGCAATGTCTTTCGGTTCGTTAAGTGAAAATGCTGTATTAGCGATGAACAAAGGTGCTAAATTAGGAAATTTTGCGCACAATACAGGTGAAGGGGGAATTTCTCCATATCACTTACAGCCAGGTGGAGATTTGATTTGGCAAATTGGTACAGGATATTTTGGTTGTCGTGCTACTGATGGTGGTTTCGATCCAGATAAGTACGTAGAACGCGCTACTTTACCAAATGTAAAAATGATTGAGTTGAAAATTTCTCAAGGTGCAAAACCAGGTCACGGAGGAATTTTACCAGCAAATAAAAATACTCCAGAAATCGCTAAGATTCGTGCTGTAGAACCATATACAACTGTTGATTCTCCTCCATCTCACTCAGCTTTCTCTGATGCAGAAGGAATGTTACATTTCATCAAACAATTAAGAGAATTATCAGGTGGAAAACCAGTTGGATTTAAATTGTGTATTGGGATTAAACGTGAGTTTATCGAGATTTGTGAAGCAATGATTAAAACGGGTATCAAACCAGATTATATTGCAATTGACGGTGGTGAAGGAGGAACTGGAGCTGCTCCTGTAGAGTTTTCAAACTCTTTAGGTATGCCTTTGTTAGATGGTTTAGCTTTTGCAGTTGATACTTTACGTGGTTATGGTCTTAAAAAAGATATTCGTGTTGTAGCTTCTGGAAAAATTATTTCTTCTTTCCACATTGCTCGTGCAATGGCTATTGGTGCGGATTTAGTTTATTCGGCTCGTGCAATGATGATGGCTGTAGGATGTATCCAAGCATTACAATGTAATACAAATACATGTCCTGTTGGTGTTGCGACGCAAGATCGTGAATTAATGAAAGGTTTAGACGTAGAAGATAAAGCAACTCGTATGTATAATTTCCACAAGAAAACAATGCATATTTTATCTGAGTTAATTTCTGCAACAGGTGTTAAATCTCACAGAGATTTCAATCGTTATCACGTAAATTTACGTATCGACAATACACGTATTATGTCTTACGATCAATTATACCCAATTGTAGAAGAAGGTGCATATGTAGGAATGTCTGTAGAAGATGTTTTACAAGAAATTAGAATTCGTACATTAAGTAAAGTCAATTAATCAATTTCATATAATAGTAAAAAAGCAATCCAATTGGATTGCTTTTTTTATTCAAGAATATTCCGTAAATATTGAGACGGACGAAAACCTGTATGTTCCAAAAAAGCATCTGAAAAAGTCTTTCTCGAATTAAAACCTGTTTCTTCTGCCAACGCATCAATTGTGTATTTTTTGAGATTTGGCTCATTTTCAATTCGTTTCAAAAGATGATTAATTCTCAATTCATTGATATATTGGTTAAAATTTTTCGATCTCGAACGATTAATATAATTTGACACAATTGTTCGATTGGCGTTCAATTCTAGAACCAAATCATTCAACGAAAATTTTGGATTTAGAAATAACTTTTGTTCTTCAAATAATTGCAAACTTTGTTCGAAATCTTCATCAATTTCAACTTCGAATTTTGTTTTTTCTAATTGATTTTCTTCCTTAATATCTAACTCAAGTATTGTTATTTCATCAAGACATTTTTGTAAATAATTCTTCTTTTTTTGATGTTTTTGATTCATTTTATAAAAAACAATTCCACCAAAAAATAGAATTACTACTAAACCAAAAAATGAAGATCTTTTGAAGTTTTGATTCTTTTCTTTCAATAAATTTCGTTCAGTTTTCAGGAATGTATTTTCATATTTCTCGAGATTTGGTTTCAAAACAGTATGATCAGCCACATAAAATAAACTATCAAAAGACAATAAATTATTTACAGATAATAATTTATCTCGACTATTTCCATATTTCTCGTTGTATTCAACTACTCGTTCATAAGAAAGTCGCAGTTCTTCATCAAGAATTTTATATTGTTTTGAGAATTCCACAACATTTTCAAAATATTGGATTGCTTCTCTATTTCGCTTTTGTTGATATAAAATTTCACCTAAAAATTGCTCCGAAATCACATACCATTTGATATCATTTTGCTTCCAGAAAGCTTGTTGTGCTTTTTTCAATGTATTAAATGCCGAATTATAATCTTTTTTGTAGAAATCAATAATTCCTTTATTCTTCAAAGCATATTGATAATTTACCGTATCAACCGTTTCAGATAATTCAATTTTGTTGTAATAATCACTTTTGTTCAGATGATTTGTTTTGCTATATAAATAAGACAATTTCCCAAGAATGGAAAGATAAATGCTGAACGATTTTGGTTGCTGTTTATGCTTTTCGAAATATGATAAAGAAGTTTCGTATAACACTATAGATTCCTTGATTTCATGTAAGTTTTCTTTTGTTTTCGCAATTCCAACAAGCGAAGAATAAAATGTAAAATCATCTTTTATTTCAGTTGATAGTTGTTTCGAAATGGTGAAATTTTTCAATGCATTATTGTAATTACGTTGCTCCAAAAAATAATTTCCTTTTTCGATATAAGCTTCACTCAACACAACTTTATCATTCAATCGATAAGCTGTTGAAATCGTTGAATCAATAATTCGAAGATTTTCTTCAACCAAATCATTATTTTTTTGACGCAAAAATTCAGCTTTATCTTTTTGTGTTTTTCCAAACATATTTACTGAACTGAATATGAATAGAATAACTATAATAAATTTAAGAAACCTATTTCCCGAAATCATAAAACGTAACATATTGTATTTCTTTAATTTAAATAATATTGTAAACAATTATCATTTGACACCAAGTTGATAAAAAACATTTAAAAATATAAATTAAAATTGTTCAAACAAAAATTTTACTTCCTCTAAATGTAAGTAAAACAATAATCAACACAATTTTATTATGAAGTTTCTACAATTAATTCTCATTTTGATTAGCTCTTTTGCTTTTGCACAAGAAAAATATTCGATTACAGGCTATATTTCATCAGAAAAAGAGTCAAAAACAATTCACGCAAAAGTTATTTTATACGATGAATTTCAAAATGTTATTCAAACAATTGAAACTGAAAATTCTAAATTTAACTTTGAAAATTTAGAACCTAAAATCTATTTAATTTCTGTTATTTATGACAATAATATTCAAGATGAAGAACCTTTTTATTTAAACGAAAATAAAACATTTCACTTAAATATTGATGAAACTGTACAAATTGATGAAGTTATAATCAATGGAAAAAAAGAAACTTTCAAAATAGAAAATGGCAATTATAATATTGATGTCGCCAATTCAAATTTTAATAAACTTGCTACAACTAAAGAATTATTTTCAAAATTACCAAGCGTCATGTTAGGCGCAGATCAAGAAACATTGACGATTATTGGAAAAGGAAATCCTTTGTTGTATTTGGACGATCAACAAGTTGATTTTTCTACCATTTCGAGTTTAGCAATTGAGGACATAAAATCGATTGAAATTATCAAAAACCCTTCTGCTAAATATGAAGCAAATGGAAAATCTATCGTAAAAATTAATCTAAAGAAAAGTAAAAAAGAAGGTTTAAAATTGACTTTGCAAGAAACATTATCTTTCAAAAGAAAGTTTAATAATTATTTCAATTCGACTTTTCAAATTCGTAAAAATAAAAGCGAATTTAAACTGAACGCATCTTATAATCAACTAAATCCGTGGGAAGGAAATGGATTCGATTATCGCATAAAAGACAAAAATATTCAGTCCAATTATTTCATAAAATCGCAAACTAAACGTCCACATTTTATTGTAAACACAAGCTTTTTTCAGGAATTAAATGAATCTGGAGATTATTTTTCGTTTGCTATTAATTCAAATTTTAGAAAAGATAAAGGTTTGCTTGATACCAAAACAGAATATACCGAAAACAATGAAAATCAATCTATTTTAACGTTAAATGATAATGAAAATCATCGAAATTTTGTGAATACTTTGGTGAATTACAATAAAAATATTCAATCAATTGACGCAAGTATTTTAACAGGATTACAATACACGATTTATAATACAGGAACAACATATGATTTTTATAATAAGATTAATGAGAATGATGTCGAATACAATCAATCGCGCTATCAAAAATATCGTCTTAAGGTTTTTGCAGGAAAATTTGATGTAGAGAAAAAGTTTGAATCTGATCAAAAAATTGAATTTGGAGGACGTTTTACACACGCTAAATCTGAGACGAATAATGAAACATTTTTTCCTCAACAATCATCAGAAGAATTTCTTTATAATTTCAAAGAACTGAATCTTTCCGCCTATTTGCAATACACTAAAAATTATGAAAAATGGAATTATAAAGCTGGATTAAGAACAGAAACGACTAATTCTAAAGGTCTTGATGAAATAAAACAACTTTCGGATATTGATAAAAAATACATCGATTGGTTTCCGAATGCAGAAATTAATTACACTTTTGATAATAAAAATGCGTTAACAATTTACTATAAACGTACGATTGACAGACCGAATTACAGCAATCTTTCTTCTGGGAATTTGTACGGAAGTCCTTATATCGAATACAGTGGAAATTTTAATATTTTACCTACTTACACCGACACATTTTCAGCGAATTATTCATTAAAAAAATGGAACATGAATGTGACGTATTATCAAAGTAAAAATCCGATGAATTATACATTAATTTATAATGATGTGAGAAATATTTCAACATTTACAACGATTAATTTCGAAAAAGAAAAAAACATTTCTGTTGCTTTGGATGTTCCATTCGAATATAAATTTTGGTCAACACAAATTAGTTTAGCTATAATTTATAGTAAAATAATTGATGAAAAAGCTGTGTTAAAAAAATCGATTCCGTATATCTATTTATACTCTAATCACAATTTCAAATTGGGAAAAGATTTCAACTTTATGGTTGATGGATATTGGTTAAGCAAACGAACTGAAGGAATTTATGATCGAAATTCTCAAGTTATCGTTAATCTTGGATTGACAAAATCATACAAAAACTTTGATTTTTCTATTCGTTTCAATGATTTATTCAAACAAATGAAATTTAGCGAAACACTGAATTATGATAAAATAAGTTCTAAAAATCTATTTTTAGTCGATTATCAAGAACTATCAGTTAGTGTTAAATATAATTTTGGCCGATTGAATAAAACCATCTCGAAAGAGAATAAAGTAAATGAAGAGGAAGGGAGAATTAGGTAATCTCAACTTATAAACCAAAAAAGCCATTCTTTCGAATGGCTTTCAATTTATGGATTGTTAGAATGTTTTATGTATTACAATTCTAAAGCTCTTTTAGCGTCACCTCCCATTAATACGTTTAATGGATCTTCTACCGCTTCTTTAACAGCAACTAAGAATCCTACAGATTCGCGTCCGTCGATGATACGGTGGTCATAAGATAAAGCAACATACATCATTGGAGCGATAACAATTTGTCCGTTTTTAACAACTGGACGCTCAACGATATTGTGCATTCCTAAGATACCTGATTGAGGTGGGTTGATGATTGGTGTAGACATCATAGATCCAAATACACCACCATTAGTGATTGTAAATGTACCTCCTGTCATTTCATCAACAGAAATTTTTCCGTCACGTACTTTGATTGCTAAATCTTTGATAGATTGCTCAACACCACGGAAAGTTAAGTTTTCTGCATTACGTACAACTGGCACCATTAAACCTTTTGGTCCTGATACTGCAACAGAAACGTCAGCAAAGTCAAATTTTACTTGGTAGTCACCGTCAATCATAGAGTTTACGTCTGGGTATAACTCTAATGCGCGTGTAACTGCTTTTGTAAAGAAAGACATGAATCCTAAACCAACACCGTGTTTAGCTTTGAATTCGTCTTTATATTGGTTACGTAAAGCAAAAATTGCAGACATATCAACTTCGTTGAATGTAGTTAACATTGCAGTTTCATTTTTAACAGAAACTAAACGTTGTGCAATTTTACGACGTAATGATGATAATTTTTTCTCTGATTGAGCACGAGTTCCTTGAGTAGAAGTTCCCATTGCTGGTGTAAAACGAGCTGCATCATCTTGAGTGATACGTCCGTCACGTCCTGAACCTTTTACTTGAGAAGCATCGATACCTTTTTCGTCTAAAACTTTTTTAGCCGCTGGAGATGGAGTTCCCGTAGCGTAAGTTGCAGCTGGAGCAGCAGGTGCTGGCGTAGCAACTGGAGCTGGAGCAGCTTTTACTTCTTCTTTAACCTCAGCTTTTGGTGCTTCTGCAGCTGGAGCGCTTCCTCCTTCTGGTTTAGCAGCTGATGTATCAATAAGACAAACAACTTGTCCTACTTCTACAACATCACCTTCTTCCGCTTTCAAAGTGATAATTCCACTTTCTTCTGCTGGTAATTCTAATGTTGCTTTATCTGAGTCAACCTCAGCAATTGCTTGGTCTTTTTCTACGTAATCACCGTCTTTTACTAACCACGTAGCGATCTCTACTTCTGTGATTGATTCCCCTGGTGATGGGACTTTCATTTCTAACATATCTATTAGCTTTATTTTTTAATTGAATACTTTATTAATTACCTCTTCGTAAATTGCAGCCCAACGTTTACTTGAACCTGGTGCTGTTGCAGCACTTTCTGCTGGAGAAACTACGTCGAATGGATATTTTCTTAACTTACGTAAGATATACATCCAAGCTCCCATATTTTCTGGTTCTTCTTGTGCCCAAACCAATTTAGCATTACCAAATTTAGAGATGATAGCATCTACTTTTTCTTCATTTAAAGGATATAATTGCTCTAAACGAATAATTGCAGTTTCTTTATCACCTAATTCTTGGCGTTTTTTGTCTAAATCGTAGTAGATTTTTCCTGAACAGAAAACTACTTTTTTCACTTTTTTCGCATCTACTGTTACATCTTCGATGATTTCTTGGAAACCTCCATTTGCGAAATCTGCTAATGATGATACTGCTGATGGATGACGTAATAATGATTTTGGTGACATTACAACCAATGGTTTGCGGTAATCTGTTACAACCTGTCTTCTTAATGCGTGGAAGAAGTTAGCTGGAGTTGTGATATTTGCAACAAACATATTGTTACCAGCACACATTTGTAAGAAACGCTCTAAACGTGCTGAAGAGTGCTCTGCTCCTTGCCCTTCATATCCATGAGGCAATAACATTACTAAACCATTTTGTAATTTCCATTTATCTTCTGCTGCAGAAATATATTGGTCGATTACGATTTGCGCTCCATTCACGAAATCTCCAAATTGAGCTTCCCAAATAGTTAACGCTTTAGGATTTGCCATTGCATATCCATAATCAAAACCTAAAACTGCATACTCAGATAATAATGAATTATAGATTCTTAATTGACCTTGTTCATTATTGATATGGTTTAATAAGATAATTTCTTCTTCTGTGTCTTCAGTTTTTACAACCGCATGACGGTGAGAGAAAGTTCCACGTTCTACATCTTCCCCAGAAACACGCACGTTACGTCCGTCTGTTAAGATAGAACCGAAAGCTAAAGCTTCTCCTAATCCCCAGTCAATTTTATCTTCCTCAATCATTTTTCCACGTCCTTCAATTAAACGAGAAACTTTTTTGATTAATTTTTTACCTTCAGGAACTGTAGAAACAGCTTTTGCAATTTCTTTTAATTTTGCTTCGTCGTAAGAAGTATTTGCTTGTTCAAAAACTTTTGCATCATCAGCAATTTCAAATCCTTCCCACTCTTCTGGCATGAAAGGGAAAATGTGATTACGCTCAATTTCTTTAGAAGCTTCGAAATTCGTTTCTAATAGAGCTTTAAATTCTGCTTCTTTTTGTTTAACGATTTCTTCTCCTATTACACCTTCTTTTAATAATTTATCCTTGTAAATTTCACGAGGATTTGGGTGTTTAGCGATTAAGTTATATAATTTAGGTTGAGTGAATTTTGGTTCATCACCTTCGTTATGTCCATATTTACGGTATCCTAATAAATCGATGAATACATCAGAACCGAATTCTGCACGATAATCTGCTGCAAAACGGAAAGCGTGAACTACCGCTTCTACATCATCAGAATTTACATGCATTACAGGAGACAATGTTACTTTAGCAACATCTGTACAATATGTAGATGTACGCGCATCTAAATAGTTTGTTGTAAACCCAACTTGGTTATTTACCACAACGTGTACTGTACCACCTGTTTTATATCCGTCTAATCCTGCCATTTGAACAACCTCGTAAACGATTCCTTGTCCAGCTACAGCAGCATCACCATGAATTAAGATTGGAATAATTTTAGAATAATCATCTTTGTAATCTTCCTCAACTTTTGCACGTGTAATCCCTTCTACAACTGCATCTACAGTCTCTAAGTGAGATGGATTTGGTGCTAAATTGATTCGGATATCTTTTCCATTCAATGCTTTGATTTGATTTGATGATCCCATGTGATATTTAACATCACCAGCCATTAAATCTGTATCAAAAGCTTTTCCTTCGAATTCTGAAAAGATTTGAGAATATGATTTTCCAAAAATGTTAGCCAAAACATTCAAACGACCACGGTGAGCCATCCCTACGATAACCTCTTGTACGCCGTGATCTGCAGAACGGTTAATCAATGTATCCAAAGCAGGAATTAAAGATTCATTTCCTTCTACTGAGAAACGTTTTTGTCCAACATATTTCGTGTGCATAAAGTTTTCAAAAGCAGTTGCTTCATTCAACTTTTCTAAAACACGTTCTTTCTCCTCCTTAGATAATTTTGGTTGATTCAAGTTTTGGTTTAACCAATTCTGAATCCAATTAATTCTTTGAGGTTCTCTTACATACATATACTCGATTCCGATAGATTCGCAGTACATGTTTTCTAAGTGTCCAATGATTTCACGTAAAGTGATTGGTCCACCAATACCTAAAATTTCACCAGCATTGAATGTCAATCCTAAATCGGCATCTGTCAAACCGAAGTTCTTGATGTCTAATGAAGGTTCAAAAGTTCTACGCGCTCTAACTGGGTTAGTCTTAGTAAACAAATGTCCACGAGAACGGTAAGCATCAATCAAATTGATTACTTTAAATTCTTTCTGTACGTTGTCTGGAACTTGAGATACTACTGCAGGATTAACTACTGCTTGCGTTGTTTGACTAGCTTTGTTAGGAGCTGTTTGTGTTGCTGGTGCAAATAATGGCTCTCCATCATATGTTGCATTCGCAAAGTCATACCCTTGGAAAAAAGCTTTCCAACTTGGTTCAATACTATCCGGATATTGGACGTATTGATCATATAAGTCGCCTATAAACTCTAAATGAGCGGCATTTAAAAACGAAAAACGATCCATAAATTTTACTCTCTATGAGATTTAGCTACAAAAATAAACTATTTAAGGCTTTAAAAAAAATTACTTTCATCATATTTATCTTATCTCGCCATAAAAATATATTATAATCAAATAATCATTACATTTGATATAAATTTAAGAAAGATTTTACATTTAGATGAGAAATTTTCTAACAAAAAAAATAAACAAACGTTGGATTGGCTTCTTTATAATATTTGTGATTTTCGCTATTACAATATGGTCGAGTAATAAAATTGTACAAGAGCTAAAACGTGAAGAACACAAACGTGTAGAGAATTATGCGCGATCGTTAGAGTTGATAAGCTCATCAGAATTTTTAGATCCGAAAACGCAAGATTTTCTATTCAAATTAATTGAAGACAACAAATCGATCCCTGTTGCACTTGTAGACGAAAAAGGCATTATTGTAGACACCAAAAATATTGATGAATCCATCGTAAAAGATTCGGTTCAATTTAAAAAATATGTCAACAAAATGAAATCGTCGGAACAAACAATTGATGTTGAATTAATCGGAACTAAAAATTATGTTTATTTCAAAAATTCAAAACTTCTCAATCAATTACAATATTATCCACTCATCATTATTTTATTGATTTTACTGTTTTTTGGATTTTCGTACTGGTATTTCAAAACAGTTCGTGACACCGAAAAAAGTTATTTATGGGCTGGAATGGCAAAAGAAACGGCACATCAAATTGGTACACCACTTTCTTCGTTGATGGGTTGGGTCGAATTATTGAAATTGGAAGAAATCGATCAAACTTCAGTCATAGAAATTGAAAAAGATGTGGATCGATTGAAACATATTGCCGAACGTTTCTCGAAAATTGGTTCAACTTCTGAACTCAAACAAACTGATATTATTTCAACTTCCAAACAAACAGTGGATTATATTTCGCAACGCATTTCGAAAGGAATTGAATTAAACTTTACTACCGATGTCGATGAATTTAACATCAATCTTAATTCTTCTTTATATAGTTGGGTTATCGAAAATTTGATGAAAAATGCCGCTGATGCAATGCAAAATAAAGGCGTTTTGGATATCGATATAAAAACGAAAGGTAAATTTGTCGAAATTTCTATTGCTGATACAGGTTCTGGAATTCCGACCAAATTGCAGAAAAAGATTTTTCAACCTGGCTTTACTACCAAAAAACGCGGTTGGGGATTGGGATTATCATTAGCAAAACGAATTATCGAAGATTATCACAAAGGAAAAATATTTGTAGCTAAATCATCTAAAGAAACGGGAACTGAGTTTAAGATTTTATTGAAAAAATAATCAGAAATATTACACAAAATCTTGATTATATAATGAGGTATACTTTTTGTGACTTTGTTAGAACGACAACTGTTTTGTAAAATTAATAATTATGAACGCAAAAGATGTATTGAAAGAATTACACGAAAAATATGATTTATAAGACTAGAATTTCTTCTGAAGCTGCCCAAGATATTGAACAAGCTCTTTCTTATTATTCAAACTTTTCTACATCTGCGGCAAAATCTTAAGTTTTGGAAACTTTGGAAATAATCCTTTCTATCAAGTGAACTATAGAAATTTGCGTTCAAAACCTTTTAGATCTTTTCCTTATTTGTTTTTTTTTGAAACTAATGAAGAAGAAAAAACTTTTTTATTTATGCAGTTTTTAATGCGCATAGAAATCCTACAAAATATCCAAAATAAAAAATGAGCTGAAAAGTTTTACTTTCAGCTCATTTTTTTAATATTATTTTCTAATATATCAGTATTAATTACTATTCTTTTACACCAATATAAATCTCAATTTCTGCATCAGCAGGATTTTGAGCTTTTTCGGTGTACAATTCGTAATCATATTTATACGTGCGATTTAGATTTGCATCATCATTCCAAATTTCTGTCCAAGTTTTCCCAACTGCTTCGTGCAATTCTCCTTTGGCAATATATTTTTTGAATGTTTGTGGCTCAAATTCACGACCAACCATACCTTCTGGAATTTCATCTAATGAAGAAACTTCTAAACCAATAATTGTCATATACTTTCCTGTAAAATCACTTTCATAATCTGTGTAAACAGAATAAATATTAGAACTAATTGCATTTGGAATTTTAGCAATTATATTCTCATCGAAAAATTGATGCCACAATTTTCCTAAATCATCAATCGCTTGACTATCATTATTAGATGTTTGAGTCGTTATTCCTATAATTTTCAACTTATTCATTTTTAAGGTTTTTAAAATCCTAAAATCATTTTCGCAATCGAAAAGTAAATCAACAAACCAAAGATATCATTACTTGTTGTGATAAATGGTCCCGTTGCAATAGCAGGATCAACACCATATTTATGCAACATAATTGGAATAAATGTCCCAATCAAACTTGCTAAAATCATCACAATAACTAAAGCTAAAACAATGGTTGAAGAAATTTCGTAGCTTGTGCTCATCAAGAAATGTGTCGCCAATAAAAGTACAAAAGCTAATAATGTACTATTCAATAAAGCTAATAACATTTCTTTTCCTAATCTTTTCCAAATAGAACCCGAAATATTACTATTCGCCAAACCTTGCACAATAATCGCAGAAGATTGCACACCAACATTTCCTGCCATGGCAGCAACAAGCGGCGTAAAAAAGAATAATTGCGGATACAAATTCATCGCATCGCTAAAACTTTGCGACACATTAACTGCTACAAAACTACCTACCAAAGCCAATAAAAGCCAAGGTAAACGAGCGCGAGTTAATTTCAATATATTATCATCAGAGTCGACATTTTGAGTAATCCCGGCTGCTAATTGATAATTTTCTTCAGCTTCTTCACGAATCACATCAATCACATCATCCACCGTAATTACACCTACCAAACGCGTTAACTCGTCCACTACAGGCACTTCGTACAAATCATATTTTTCGATTACTTTCGCAACCTCCATATCTTTTGTATAGGTCTTTACATATTGGATCTTTTCATTGTAAACATCTGCCACTTTAGTGTTCGCAGAAGTTGTCAACAAACGCTTTAAACTCAATGTTCCAAGTAATTTTTCATCTTCATCAACTACATAAATCGAGAAAACTTCTTCTAAATCCTCAGCTTGTTTTCGCATTTGTTTTACCGCTGTGATTACCGACCAATCTTTGTTAACTTTTATCAACTCTTTTCCCATCAAACCTCCAGCCGTATCTTCGTCATAGCGCAAAAGATCTACAATTTCACGGGCATGTTCTTGGTCTTCTAATTGTGCAATTACCTCATCTTTCTTTTCATCAGAAAGTTCATTGATAACGTCAACTGCATCATCGGTATCCATCTCATTGATGACATCTTCGGCAATTTCTTTTGCAGTAAGCGTTTTCAGGAATTTACGTCGATCATCTTCTTCTAATTCAAGAAGGATATCAGCAGAAATTTCATTATCGAGTAAATCAATTACAAAAGACTGTTCTTTGGTCGAAAGCTCATCAAACAATTCAGCAATATCAGCAGGGTGCAAATCTTGCAACATCTCCTTAACTGCTTTTGCATTTTGCTGATTAATACTTTCGTTTAAATGTTCAATAAAATCTTTTGTAATTTTTACCTCCATAATCTATTTCATTCTTTTCGTTAACTCAATAAAATCTTCGACAGATAATTGTTCTGCGCGCATATTCAAAAACTCGTGATCGTTTAAATCCTCAGGAATACCCAAAGCCTTCAACGAATTACGAAGCGTTTTTCTTCTTTGTCCAAAACCAGCTTTTACCACTTGAAAAAATCGTTTCTGTTCAACTCCTTCAATTTCTGTTCGGTAGCGTTTCATAATAATAACGCCCGATTTCACCTTTGGTGGTGGTGTAAAAACGTGTTCTGGAACAGTGAACAAATATTCACAATGATAATACGCTTGAGCTAAAACAGAAAGTATACCATAATCTTTTGTACCTTTTTTTGATGCAATACGTTCGGCAACTTCTTTCTGAAACATTCCACAAACTTCGGGAACAGTGTAACGCTCTTCTAAAGCTTTAAAAATAATTTGCGAAGATATATTATACGGAAAATTTCCTAAAATAGCAATTTGTTCATCAAACTTTGATGAAAAGTCCATTTTCAAGAAATCTTCAGAATGAATTTTAAATCCTGGATAAAATGGTTGATAATATTCTTTTAAATATTCGACTGATTCTGTATCAATCTCCACAACCTCTATATTTTTCTTTGCTTGTAAAATATATTTTGTCAACACGCCCATTCCTGGACCAATTTCTAAGACACGATCATAGCCTTCCCAAGTTAACCCTTCAGCGATGTCTCGTGCAATATTTTCGTCATTCAAAAAATGCTGACCTAAATGTTTTTTAGCTTTTACTTTCAAAAATTCTAAATTTTAAGTTTTCTTTAACCAACTTACCGTAGAATATATACGGAATATCTTTCTTGCGAAATAAGTTTTTTTTATCTTAGCCCCAAAATTAACCCAAATGTCAAAAACGAACGATAAATTTGAGAAAAAAAGACTGCGATCTTCAAACATCACTGTTGTGATTAGTATTTCGCTTGTTTTATTTCTATTAGGTATTTTCGGCTTAATTGTCATTAATGCACAAAGTTACGCAGAACATCTAAAAAGAGAGTTAAAAATCGAGGCATATTTTAAAGATGTCGAAGATCCAAAATTAAAAGATAAGGAGCTTGATTTACAGAAATCTTATATCGATTCGTTGAAGGTGAAGTATCCTTTTGTTGAAGCTACACAGTATATCAGCAAAGAGGATGCAGCTAAAATTGCGAAAAAAGATTTGGGTACGGATGGTAGTGATTTCTTCGAAGAAAGTATTTTCCCTGCATCAGTTCAAATTACATTGAACCCTGCATTAATACAATCTGTTGAACAAATTGATTCTATTAATAAGGTATTGGCAAAAAATCCGATTGTAGACGAAGTAAAAAGTGACAAAGAAGCGATGGTAACGATTTACCACAGCATCAACAAAATTACTTTTTGGATTATGATTTTTGCTGTTATTTTCTTGGTAATCGTTGTTGTATTAATCAACAACTCTATCCGTCTGAAAATTTACGCAAAACGTTTCAGCATCAAAACAATGCAATTAGTTGGAGCGCGTAGACGTTTTATTGTAAAACCTTTCTTGATAGAAGCCGCAGTTTTAGGTTTCTTAGCAGCATTTATTGCAGCAGTAGGATTAGGTTTCTTATGGTACATTTTAGCAACAAAAGTTGGTTTAGTACTTTGGAACCCAAGCTTCACTCCACTTATTATTATCTTAATTGGAATTGGAGTTGTTATTGCCGTTTTCAGTACATTGTTTGCTGCATGGCGTTATTTAAGATTAAAAACTGATCAACTTTATTAATGAAATCAAATTCTATCAATACAACAAAAAAATCAGCATCTACAAACGATGCTGGTTTTACTTTTTTATTTGGAAAAAGAAATTACATTTTCATGGCAATTGGTGTTGCACTAATTGGTCTTGGATTTTTATTAATGACAGGACACGATGCCAACACAAGACCAGATGGAACGTGGGATGCAAATTATTGGAACGACGAAATCTATTCTTTTCGTAGAATTAGATTAGCGCCATTTTTAGTTGTCGTTGGTTTCATCGTCGAGATTTATGCCATTTTAATCAATCCGAATAAAGAAAAATAATGAATACTTTACAAGCAATTATAATTGCTATAATAGAAGGTCTTACCGAATATTTACCAATTTCTTCTACAGCACACATGGGATTCACAGCAGCTTTGATGGGAATGCCAGAAAGCGAATTCTTAAAAATGTTTCAAGTTTCGATACAATTTGGAGCAATTTTATCAATCGTAGTTTTATATTGGAAAAAATTCTTTGACTTCAAAAATTTCAATTTCAATTTTTATATCAAATTAGCTTGTGCGGTTGTTCCTGCACTTATTTTAGGAAAACTATTCGATGATAAAATCGAGGCTGTTTTAGGAAATCAAGTTGCTATTTCTGGAATGTTAGTTTTCGGAGGAATCATTTTATTATTTGTAGATAAATGGTTCAAAAATCCTAAAATTAATGATGAAAAAGACATCACATTAAAACAAGCAATTATCATTGGTTTTTGGCAATGTTTGGCGATGATGCCTGGAACTTCTCGTTCTGCCGCTTCTATTATTGGTGGTATGACACAAGGTTTATCGCGTAAAGCAGCTGCAGAATTTTCATTCTTTTTAGCGGTTCCGACAATGTTAGCGGTTACAGTTTATTCTATTTTTGTTAAAACTTGGGGAGAAGATACTGCAACACCAATGAAAGGTTATGAAATGATTTTACAAGATCAAAACCATATTATATTATTCTTAATTGGAAATGTTGTAGCATTTATTGTAGCATTAATCGCAGTGAAAACATTTATCGCAGTTTTAACAAAATATGGTTTCAAATTTTGGGGGTGGTACAGAATAATCATCGGAATTATTTTATTGATTTATTTCTCATATAATTCTCCAACACAAGCAGAAAAAGACAATGCCGCTTCAGTAGAAACTACAATGATTCAGCACAAATAAGATGAATGTAGAAAAAATACAAGAAGGTCACGTTTTTTTGATTGATAAACCACTTGATTGGACATCTTTTGATGTTGTAAATAAGATTCGTTGGAACATTAGAAAAGCATATAACTTAAAGAAAATAAAAGTTGGACATGCTGGGACTTTAGATCCAAAAGCTACTGGACTTTTATTGGTTTGTACAGGGAAATGGACAAAACGCATTGATGAATTTCAGGCGCAAGAAAAGACTTATACTGGTACAATTAAATTAGGTGTTACAACGCCTACCTATGATTTAGAATCGGAAGAAAATGAAACTTTTCCGACAAATCATATCACAGAAGAAATTATTCGCGAAGCAACAAAACAATTTGTTGGAGAAATTGAACAATTTCCGCCAATGCATTCAGCGGTAAAAGTAGATGGAAAACGTTTATATGAATTAGCTCGCGAAGGTCAAGAAATAGAACGTAAAGCACGTAAAATAACGATTCACGATTTTAAAATTACAAAAATAGATTTACCTTTTGTCGATTTTGAAGTGAATTGTAGCAAAGGAACCTACATTCGTTCTTTGGCTTTTGATTTTGGAAAAGCAGTCAATTCTGGTGGATATTTAACAGCACTTCGTCGTACAAAAATTGGCGAATTTGATGTCATCAATGCTGAAAATTTCGCTTTAGAAAAAAGCTATTTTGAAGAAGAAAATACAACAGAAGAAGTATAAAATCAGAAAAGCTTGAACAAATGTTCAAGCTTTTTTTAGTTATAAAGTGATTAATACTTTATTTATTTCATCGCTCACTAATTTTGGCTTTTGCATCACCATAATATGTGTTCCGCCTTCTATTTGTATTGCATCTTTGATATATTCAATCGGAAAAACAATATCTTTTGTACCATGAATATGTGTAATATTTTCTTCATGATAAGCTGTAGAATGTTCCCAGTTTACAATCTTATGAATCGACCAACTTAAATATTCTTTGTTTCGAAACTCAAAAATATCGTCAATATTATCTTTTTCTCGATCAGTATAATATAATTTTCGCATCATCATGTACGAAAATGTCCGATCCGAAGTTAAGAAACTCATCGGAATTATTTTATGTGCATTAATAGAAGCCGAGAATCGAAATAACTTCGGAAGCTCTGCCCTATTCTTCACTGTCGAAATCAGAAATGTATGTTTTGGATTAATAAAACGATTCATTTCCTGCACAATTATTCCACCAAAAGATAATCCCATCAAAAGAAAATCTTCTGTGGGATTTATTTTATCTAATAATCTTTCGGTATAATGAGCCAAAGTTTCATCTTTCTCTGGATCTAACCAAGGAATATAAACTTGCTCAAAATCTTGTTCCAAGCGTAGATTTCGAAAAGCATTTGCGTTTGCGCCTAATCCACTTACTTGATAAATTTTCATACCTTAATTTATAATATATCTTTTTTCTTTGAGTAATCTGTTGGACGAACTCCAATTACTTTTTGGAATGTATTACTAAATGTTGGTAAACTATTGTAACCAACCATTGTCGAAATTTCACTGATTGAATACATATTATCAATTAACAATTGTAAAGCGCGTAACATTCTTAAAATAGTGAAATATTGAACAAATGTCATATTCAAATCTTTTTGGAATAATCGTGATAATGATCGTTCAGAGAAACCGAATTCGGCTGTAATTTTCTTCATTGTAATCGAAGAATCCATATTATCATCTAAGAATTGAACGATTTTTTTCAGACGTTCGTCGTGTGGTAATGGAAGAGCTAATCGTAAACTACTTTTGCTTACTTTAGGTAATATTTCTTTAAAAGCTTGTGCAATTACATATTCGCTTCTGTTTTCTGGAACAATATCTCCTTTCCATTGGTTAGAAAATAATAAAAGCTCTAACAACAATCCATCAGCAGGATAGATTCCTACTTTTTTATAAAACGAATTATCACTTTCATTAATAGGGAAATATAAATTTCTCATAATCACCTCTGGTGTATTTGGGTGTATACTATGTTCCACATGAGGCGGTATCCACATATAGTGTCTTGCAGGTAAATAAAAAGTATCTTTTCCTATTTTTACATAAACTATTCCTCCCTCACAATAAAGAAATTGCGCTTTGTTATGTTTATGTTCTACCACGTATGCTTCCGAAATTTCCTTATGGTAACAGAAAATTGAGGTTGGTAATTTGTCAATTTCGGTTAGGTAATATCGTGTTTCGAACTTATTATCCAAATGTATATTCATAGTTTCTTTAATCTGCGAACTAATATAATAATTTATTTGATATGATGTATAATGTACACAAATAAAAATGTCCGAAATAGATAATTATTTGACTATTTTTAATATTAACTTTTTATTAATTAATCCAATATTTGTAATTCCCTTCGTTCAGAAGGGAACAATTATTGAATAGTATTAGAAAGAAAAAGTTGCATTATGTTGGAAAGAATAAAATTAACTAACTTACAGTCAAAAGTAATGACAGCAGAGGAGTCTGCCAAATTTTTTGAAGATGGAATGACTGTTGGTTCTAGTGGTTTTACAAGAGGAGGCGATACAAAAGTTGTATTAAAAGCTGTTGCGGAGCGTGCCAAATCTGAAAATTTAAAAATCACTTTAGTAACAGGAGCTTCATTAGGACATGGTACAGACGCAGCTTTAGTAGAAAGTGGAGCATTAAAAAAACGTTTACCATTCCAAGTAGACACTGTAATGCGTAAAAATATAAATGCAGGTAATGTTTTATTTATCGATCAGCATTTAGGAGAAACTGCTGAACATATTTTAGATGGACAATTTAAAATTAATTTAGGTGTTTTAGAAGTTGCTGAAATTTTAGAAGATGGTTCTTTAGTACCTACAACTTCTATCGGTAATAATGCTGAAATTGCTGCAAATGCAGACAAATTAATCATTGAGATTAACACGTCTATCCCTACAAATATAAAAGGTATTCACGATATTTATAGTGTAGAAGAATATGGAAAACGTACACCAATTAACATCACTGCTTGTGATACAAAAATTGGAACAGAAACAATAAAAGTAGATCCTTCTAAAATTGTTGGAATTGTTTTTCACGACATTCAAGATGCTCCAGGAGACATTCAACCAGCTGATGAAGCGACTGCTGCAATTGCTCAAAACATTGTGAAATTCTTCGAAAATGAAGTTGAAGAAGGTCGTCTTACAAAATCATTAATGCCATTACAATGTGGTATTGGTAAAGTTGCAAACGCTGTTTTAGGTGGTTTAGAACATTCTGATTTTGAAGATTTAGTAATGTACTCAGAAGTTTTACAAGATTCTACATTTGACTTAATTGATTCTGGAAAAATGAAGTTTGCTTCGGCATCTTCTATGACAGTTTCTCAAGAATGTTATGACCGTGTTATAGGAAACATCGACAATTATAAAGATAAAATTGTTTTACGTCCTCAATCTATTTCTAACTCAGCCGAAGTTATTCGTCGTTTAGGAATTATTGGAATCAATACATCTTTAGAGTGTGATATTTATGGTAACGTAAACTCAACTCATGTTTCTGGTACACACATGATGAATGGTATTGGAGGTTCTGGAGATTTTGCTCGTAATGCATTTATCTCAATCTTTGTTACTGCTTCTATCGCAAAAGGTGGAAATATTTCTTCTATCGTTCCGATGGTTTCTCATCACGATCACACAGAACATGATGTAGATATTATTGTTACAGAGCAAGGTTTAGCCGATTTAAGAGGTTTAGCACCACGCGAAAGAGCAATCGAAATTATCAACAACTGTGTTCATCCAGATTATAAAGGTGAATTATTATCTTATTTCGAAAGAGCTTGTGCAGAAAGAGGTGGTCAAACGCCACATATCTTAGAAGAAGCGTTCTCTTGGCATACAAGATTGAAACAAACAGGTTCTATGAAAAAAGAAGAATTATTAGTTTTGAATCATTAGAATAATAAATAATAAGACTATACTTTTTCAAAAAGCATAATTCAGAAATTCTGAATTATGCTTTTTTTGTGAAATAATGTAACTTTGTTAGAAGTCTAAGAAACATGAAAAAAATACTTTTAGTAACACTACCATTGACAACTTTTTTTGCGTGTCAATCTAATCAAAACGAAAATCAAAATTTAGAACAAATTGATAAAAAATCGGCTCGCGAAGTTGTATTGACAACCGAAACTAAAGGCGACTCTGTTTTACATATTACCAAACAAAAAATTTGGTCAAACGATTTGATGATTGCAGAAAAAGTAGATACTTTGATTACGCACAAACAATATACACCTACCGATTCTACCAAAATTCCTATTTACGTAACCATTCAATAATCTATCATGAATAAAAGAGAAAAAAGAGCAAGTAAAGTCGTGACTTTAGTGTTAATTTCTTCGGTTCTTAGTTCGTGTATGAATCGTGAAGAAGCGCCTGTTACGAACAATGCACAAAAGGTATATATGCGTGCAGATTCTACTGCTCCTTACACAGATGTTACGTCAAATTATGCATCTCATTCTGGTGGTTCGCATCACGGTGGAATGGGAAGTTCGTTGCTTTGGTTTATGGCTTTTCGTAGCTTAACTGGCAGCGGAATGGGCTATGCAAGTCAAGGTTTGCATCAACAGTCTAACGTCGGAACAAACGCAGCAAAAGCGCAAGCGTATAAAAGTCAAACTGTTCGCGGTGGATTCGGAAAATCTGCTTCTTCTCGTTCAGTTTCATCTTAAACAAATTTTATGCAATTAAAAAGAATAAAAGCTGACGAAAACTGGCAAGAAAGGTTAGAAAATATTGGCTTTGGCTATCATACAGACGAAAATAAACAAACCTATTGGGTAGAAGATTATTACTATTCTATTTCGGAAAAAGAAGCGGATAAAATCTTTGAAGCGACAAACGAATTGTGGGAAATGTGCTTGAATGCTGTCGAACATGTGATTCAAAATAATCGTTTGGACGAATTTAAAATTCCAAAATTTATTCAACCTTATTTGATTGATACATGGGAAAATGATGCGCCAAGTATTTATGGACGTTTTGATTTTGCTTACGATAATGATCAATTGAAAATGTTAGAATTCAATGCTGATACACCTACTTCGTTGTTTGAATGTGGTGTTGTACAATGGTTTTGGATGGAAAATTATTTTGGAGAAACAAAAGATCAATTCAATTCTGTTCACGATAAATTAATTGAAACATGGAAAATGTTAAAACCTTATTTGAAAGGTGAAACCTTGCATTTTTCTTGCGTGAGAGAATCGTTAGAAGATTTGACGAATATCGAATATATCAGAGATTGTGCGATACAAGCCGGAATTAATACCAAATTAATTTATGTAGACGAAATCGGTTGGAATAATGTCAATTTTGTTGATTTAGAAGAAGAACCAATTACAGATATTTTCAAACTTTATCCGTGGGAATGGATGATGAACGAGTTGTTTGCATACAACATCAAAAATGATGAAATCAACGCAAATTGGATAGAACCAGCTTGGAAAATGATTCTTTCGAACAAAGCTATTTTACCAATTTTATGGGAATTGTATCCAGATCATCCATTATTATTAGAAGCTTATACAGATTCACCAAAAGAGATGAAGAATTATGTCAAAAAACCATTGTTATCTCGTGAAGGCGCAAATGTAGAAGTTGTAAAAAGTGGAGCTATTTCGGAGCAAACTTCTGGCGAATATGGCGAAGAAGGTTTTATTTATCAAGCTTTGGCTAATTTACATCACGAAGAAACAGGTTATACCATTATCGGAAGTTGGATTATTGGGCAAGAATCGTGTGGAATTACGTTCCGCGAAAGTGACCAATTTATTACAACCGATAAAAGTCGTTTTGTTCCGCATATTATTGAGTAAAATATTTAAAACCAAAAAGTCTAATTCCACTTCGAATTAGACATTTTTTAGTTTAAACAAAATCAAACAATTACCTTAAAAATTGTAAATAGTTTAAAAATTAATAGGTTTCATCATATTTTATTTATAAATTATAAAAAGATTTTATTAAAATGTTTTATCAATTAAAGGTTTAAGAAATAAAACGTTAGATAATTTTTTACGAATCAAAACCAACTAAATACAAACTAAAAAGTAGAAATATGGATTTTTTAGATGATTTGTTTAACTCTTCAACCCTTCCCTCAGAGCGCATTTCGCGTATGCTCGAAGAAGATTTGTTTTGGCAAATTATAGAAAATTCTTTGCTCAATGCCAATAATTTGCAAGATCAAGAAAAGGCTTTGGAACAAGAATTAGAAGATCTAACTGCCGAGGATATTATTGGTTTTCAACTTCGATTAGAGTTCTACTCCTATTCATTACATTCGCCTGAAATATGGTGTGCAGCTTGTATTATGAATGATGATACAGATCCAACACATTTCTATTATTTCAAAAATTGGATTATTTCGCAAGGACAAGAATTGTTTGAAAAGGCAATTTTGAATCCTGATAATTTAGCTGATTATTTTAACGAAGGCTTCAACGAAGATGATTTATATGAGTTTGAAGATTTTCATTTAATCGCTGATAATGTTTTCTATGAAAAATTCGAACACAAAATTATTGACTTTGTAGACAAAGAATGTTTTAAATTTTATACCGAAAAATCTCCAAAACCTGAGTTTGATTGGGATGACGAAAATTTAACCAATTTGCAAATCATTTGTCCAAGATTATTCAAAGTTTTTATCGAAGATTATCCTCCTGACGACGACGAAATGGAAGATGATTTTGATGATGAAGACGAGTTTTTATAATGATAATATTTAATACCCATTTTATTCCTTCAATGGAAGATGGTGCTCTAAGGAAAATTGTCACATTAATTTCAGTAGTTGCCTATTTCTTTTTTATATTAATAGGATATAGCTCTTTCAATTATTTTTTAATTTCTGGACTTATTATAGTTTGTAATCTTCCCCTTGTTAAGAACACTTAAAAGTAGAGTTTTTATTTAATATTATTGTATTATTATTTTGATTAATT
>NZ_JACAGG010000028.1:0-39128 GCF_030324375.1 Empedobacter sp. R132-2 | reverse complement strand
TCTGCTGCCTTCGAACGTATTTATGTCAGGTACAATAAACGAATCTTTTGGTTTGGTAAACAAATAATTGAGGATGATTTTGTAATAGAATGCTTGGTACAAGATGCATTTCTGAGATTATGGGAATATCGCGAAAAGATGGAATCTCCTGATCATATCTTTTTCTTTTTGAGATATGTTATGAAATACAGTTGCTATTCGCATTTTGCTAAACCGAAGAATAAGTTTTTTAGAACTGTAAGTTCACTAGAAAGTTATGAGAATTATCAAAGTTATTTGGCTGGATATGATTCCGCTAATGTATTAGAAAACCTGAACGAACAAGAAACTCAACAGCACTATTTTGATCAAATTATAAAAGTATTACCCTTATTAAGTGCTGAAAGAAAGCATTTGATTGAACTCTGTTTAAAACATGGATTTAAATATAAAGCGATTGCTAAAGCAATGGGAAGAGGAATCAAAGAAACCAGTAATGAAATTAAACATGCTATTGATGATCTTAAGAAGATTCTAAGTCATCAAGATAAGTTAGCAATTAAAACCAAAACAATCTCTACTGAAGAGAAAAAAGATCAAATATCCGAAACACAATCGTTGATTTTAAAACTTCGATGTGAGCATAAACAATCTTTTTCAACAATAGCTTCAGCATTACAATTGTCTCAAAAAGAGGTACACAATGAATTTATAGTCGCTTATAAATTCACGCAACAAAACAAGGTTCAATCCCTAAACTATTGATCATGGAAAAATCTACCTTAATACTCACTCGAAAAATACAATTAATTATCGATTTACCAACCCAAGAAGAACGTAAAGAGGCTTTAGACAAGCTTTATAGATGGCAAAATAGATGTTTTAAAGCTGCTAATTTGATTGTTTCTCATTTGTATGTACAAGAAATGATGAAAGATTTTTTGTACCTCTCTGAAGGTGTTAAATATAAATTAATGGACGAGAAGAAAGATGCAGAGGGTATATTAAAAAATTCGCAAATGAGTACCACTTATCGTGTGCTATCAGACCGTTTTAAAGGTGAAATTCCAACCAATATATTATCTTGTTTAAATAATAGACTCCACAGTTCATACAACAAAGATTCTCAAAGATATTGGAAAGGAGAAGCTTCGTTAAAAAACTTCAAACGAGATATGGCATTTCCTTTTGGAGCAGAAAGTATACGTAGCTTCTCTTACAATCCTGAGAAAAAATGTTTTTGTTTTCGGTTGTTTCAACTTCCATTCAAAACCTATTTGGGAAAAGATTTTACAAGTAATAAAAGGTTATTGGAACAAGTGGTAAGCGGAGAAATTAAACTTTGTACATCACAAATAAAGTTAGAAAAAAGTAAAATATTTTGGTTAGCTGTTGTTGAGATCGAAAAAGAAAATCATCAATTACAACCCGAAATTATTGCAGAAGCTTCCCTCTCTTTAGAATATCCGTTGGTTGTAAAAATAGGAAAATCTCGGCTTACTATAGGAACCAAAGAAGAGTTTCTATACCGAAGGTTAGCGATACAAGCGTCCCGTAAACGAATACAAATTGGGGCAACTTATGCAAAATCGGGCAAAGGAAAAACGAGGAAACTAAAAGCGCTAGATAAAATGAGTCAAGTAGAAAAAAATTATGTGCATCATCGACTACATGTTTACAGCAGAAAGTTAATTGATTTTTGTGTAAATAATAAAGCAGGAACACTTATTTTAATGGATCAAGAAGAAAAGATAGAGCTGGCCAAAGAAGAAGATTTTGTACTGAGAAATTGGAGTTATTATAAACTGATGACCAAAATAAAATATAAGGCAGATAAAGCAGGAATTGAGCTTATAACAGCTTAAAAATATAATTTTTGAGGGTGATTGTACACCCGTAAGGTGAGGTTGATAATAAACACTCACTAAATATAAACAACATATATAACGCAAGGGCCAATTTTTTTTCATCTACAGATACTTGCTAGATACTCCCAACATAAAGGCAGGATAAAGGCAACATAGTGGCAGTAGAATGTATGTAAAAGATTTTTGTAGTTCAGGGGTTGTAATAATTGCCAAGTTGTTTTTTATACAAAAAAATGTTTAGTGGAAAACAAAAGGATATCATTTTTAAAGTTTCAATGAATTTAAACTCGTCATTTGAGCAATGATAATCTTTAAATTTCATTTAAAAAAGTAGATTTTAGTGTTGTACTATGTAATATTTATAATGTATTAAGTAAAATCCATTATGTATTTGTGAGAGGCTGGAATTTTCAAGGCTTCGAAATAACACAAAATCACTTTTTGAATACAAATATAAAATGAAGTAGATTACCAAAATAACCTTTGAGAATCATTTAAATCGTAAGAACACATGACCAAAAACAGTATTTCCACTTGATATTCAGCACAATGACCAAGACGATTCAAACCTCTAAAATAAGTATCATTTGATGCTATTCTGAAATAAACTCAGAATGATAAAATCCGTAAAACGTTAAGCGTAGAACGTAAAACTTAATAAAACCTATGTTTCTATTGTGGTTAGAATATTCATTTTTTATTCGGTATTCTTCTTGAAGGGGCACAACAACGATGTAAAATTAACCCTTAGACAAGCAAATTAACTAGAAGTGACGAATAATGAACCTAATTGGTTATCCATTAACCTAAATGGAGGTTGTATGCACTAAAATGCATTTTTTCTGTATCGGTTGTGTATCCACGCTATATGTATTCTGTATCCATTGTATATCCATTCCGTATGGTTTGTTCGGTGCTCGTGTATCGAAAGGTTGATTACCATTTAGACAAAAAAAGTAACTATTCAACTAAAAAAGTCAATTTATTACATAAATGAGACGCAACAATTTATTTCTTCAAAATCTTAAAACTATGTTGATTCGAATTTATTTTAACGAAATAAACGCCAGAAGTAAGATGTTCTAAATTTATCTGTGAAACTGTTGTTTGAAACTTCTTTTCATAGACCTGTATTCCTGTTTCGTTATATATAGAAATTGTAGGTTGCTTTAAAATCTGCGAAAAATGAAGGTTACTCTTTACTGGATTTGGATACACTTGCAAAGTTGAAATAGTATGATCTGTTGTAGTCAACTTCTCTTGTGCTTGAGAAAAATGTAATAAAGTCGCCAAAGCTCCTTTCGCTACTTCTGTCAAATAATTCAAATCTAAATTAGCTATTATATCTTGAGCAGTATGTGCATAAGGTGTTTCATTCTTTTCGAAAAGTCCAGTTATTGGATAACCAACTGCCTGAAAAGGCATATAATCGGAACTATAAGCATTCGAAATTTCAGTTTTTAGAGTTGTATACAAGGGAAAAATATTCGCCATTTGATTAGTCAAATCAGAAGAAGCTGCATTATTTGATGTTGGATTACTTTCATCTTGCTCACAAACAATTGTCGAATTTACTTTATTCGCCACTCCTCCTACCTCATCAATATTCAGAACAGCTTTAATGTTTAAATTCTGAGGAACTGCAATTTGATTGACATATGTCTGACTTCCTATTAAACCGCGTTCTTCTCCTGTAAAATGAATAAACTTGATCGAATAATCAGTATCGATATCTTTGATTAATCGAGCAATTTCTAATAAAGTAACCGTTCCCGATCCATTATCATTCGCTCCAGGTCCATTTAATGTATCATAATGACCATCGATGATAATAAATTCATCAGGATATTTTTTTCCAATTTTTGTTATGATCAAATTATTTCCAACATTTCCAAAAACATTAACTGATTGTTGCTCTATAGTGGCATAACCATATGTTGTATAATAAGATTTCAACCATGTAAATGTATTTTCATGAGCTGACGAACCAACAGTTTTAATTCCGAAATCTTGAAATTTTTGTAGCTTTTGATGAACAGAATCATATTTAACTTGATCTACTATCGATTGATAGAATGGATTTAACTCTTGTGCAGCCGCATTAATAGAAAAAACAAATAATGGTAGAAATATATACTTCATATTCTCTAAATTAATTAATCAACAGTAAAACGTAAAAGATTAAAAATTATTCAAAATAGTTTTTAATTCTTCGATACTTTCTGTTGCATTTTTCTTGATATGCGTAATAGATGAATTGGTATAGGTATCTGATGGATCGATATAGATAATTGGGACATTTGTTTTTGCATAATCTTTGAGCGAAGCAGCTGGATACACTTGCATCGATGTTCCAATAATTACCAAAATATCTGCCTTTAAAACCTCATCAATCGCATTTTCTATTTCCGGAACCATTTCGCCAAACCACACAATATGCGGACGAAGTTGATTTCCATCTTCAGCCAAATCTCCAAGTTTGATATCTTTATTCCAATCAATAATTTGATTCTCATCTTTTTCGCTTCGCGCTTTTCTCAATTCGCCATGCAAATGTATTATTTTAGAAGAACCTGCTCTTTCATGCAAATCGTCTACATTTTGAGTGATAATTACAACTTCAAAATCATTTTCTAACTCTTTCAAGAAATGATGCGCTGCATTGGGTTCTACTTCGAATAATTGTTTTCGACGTTGATTATAGAATTCTTGAACCAATTTTGGGTTTCTTTGATAACCATCAATCGAAGCGACTTCCATAATATCATGATTTTCCCACAAACCATTCGCGTCACGAAAAGTAGAAATTCCACTTTCAGCACTAATTCCAGCTCCGGTTAAAACAACTAACTTCTTTTTCATTTCGAATGTATTAATTGAAGTAAATATAACTTTATAAAACAACAAAACTCCATTTATAGAAATGGAGTTTCGGTTTTATTTTATTTTTTTAAGTTCATCTAATTTGACTAGACACATAATACTAAATGTTGCAAACATGGTCAACGTAAGAATTGCTGCATTAATTATCATAAGCTCTGTTTTTGGGTTATTAATTTGAATTAAAGTTACTTCAAATCATTTCCACCGAAAAGTATTTCATTAAGAAATAACGACTTAACTCGCTTATTTTTAATGAATAAACTTTAACCTCGAAATATAAAAAAACCTCAATTGGGAACAACTGAGGCCTTTCTCTACTAAAACTTAAGTACCATGAAAACTCAACTAACTTATATAAAGACTAGTACTTGCCTTAGATCCATCAAACGATATACCAAATTATATTTCAGCATGTTAAAAAAATAAAAGCAGCCAATAAATTGACTGCTTTAAATAATTTGTATTAAAAATATACTTAGAAAGTGTATTTATTTTCTTTGATTAAAAGATCTGCAATTTCAGTTTTCAAGTTAACTACGTTTGGATATTCGTTGTAACGTGTAAATCTTCTTAAACCAGATAACATCATGCGTTGCTCATCTCCTTCTGTGAAAGAAACGATACCGCGAGTAGCTTCTGTTTTAATAATTTCTACCGATTTGAATAATTGTAATTGAACTAATTTTTCTGCATTCTTCGCTGCATCAGCACCTTTTACATTTGCAATTTTTTCTGCACGTAACATCGCCGATTCTACCATATAAATTTCTTGCATAATACGAGAAGCCGCAATAATCAACTGTTGGTGTTGCTCTAATTCTGCACCAAACTTTTGCAAAGCAGAACCTGCAACCATAAAGAACGCTTTCTTAAGATTTGCAATAATTTCTTTTTCTTGCGCAAATAATTCTGAATAATCTGGGACATCAAAAGAAGGAATAGACATTAATTCGTTCGCCACATTCATTGCAGGAGACATTAAATCTAATTTTCCTTTGAATGCTCGTTTTACTAACATCGAAACACATAATAAGGTATTGATTTCGTTTGTTCCTTCGTAAATTCTAGAAATACGTGCATCTCTCCAAGCTGCTTCCATTGGCATTTCTTTCGAATATCCCATTCCTCCGTAAATCTGAATTCCTTGATCCGCAGAAATTTGAGCAGCATCAGAAATCCAAACTTTTAAGATAGAAGCTTCAATTGCATATTCTTCGATACCTTTTAATTCCGCTTCGTTATGAGGCATTCCTTTTGCAATATTATCTTCGATTGCATCTTGCACATCTTTCGCTGCACGATATGCACCAGCTTCTGAAGTAAACGCAGAAACAGCCATATCAGCTAATTTCTCTTTAATCGCACCAAATGTATTGATTGATGTATTGAATTGTTTACGTTCTGAAGAATATTGTAACGAATAATCTAAAATACGACGTTGCGCATCTAAACATGCTGCTCCTAATTTGATACGACCAACATTCAAGGCATTCATCGCAATTTTGAATCCTCCGTCTCTTTCTCCTAAAAGATTTTCAACCGGAACACGAACTTCATTAAAGAAAACTTGACGTGTTGATGAAGAAACAATTCCTAATTTATCTTCTTCTTCTCCTAATGAGAATCCAGCACCAGCTTTATCTTTTTCTACAATGAAACCTGTGATATTTTTATCATCATCAATACGTGCAAAAACAATGAATAAATCAGCAAAACCTGCATTTGTAATCCACATTTTTTGACCTGTGATGATATATTCTTTACCATCTTCTGATAAAACAGCTTTTGTTTTTCCTGAATTTGCATCAGAACCTGCTTCCGGCTCTGTTAAACAGTAAGATGCAAACCACTCTCCTGTTGCTAATTTTGGTAAATATTTTTGTTTTTGCTCTTCTGTTCCGTACAATAAAATTGGCATTGTTCCAATTCCAGTATGTGCTCCAAAAGCTGTCGCTAACGAACCTGTTGCTCCTGAAATATAGTCACACACTAACATTGTTGTAACGAATCCCATTCCCATTCCACCATATTCTTCTGGAACAGAAATCCCTAATAAACCTAATTCACCAATTTTACGCATTAATTCTTCAATCAACGCATAATCTTTTTTCTCAATTTGGTGTTTTTTAGGCACTACTTCTTTATCAATAAACTCTTTTGCAGATTGCAAAATCATTTGTTGTTCTTCTGATAAATCTTCGTAAGTGAAAATATCATTGTAAGAGGCATCTTTAATTAAATATTGACCTCCGATTAATCTATTTGGATTTGTAGACATATTTTTTTGTTGTTTAGATATTAGATTTTAAAATTGAGAAGTTAGATAAATTTGAAATCTATCATCTAACCTCTCAATTCTATATATTATTTTAGATATTCGAAAATTGAAGCTGCTCCTTGTCCTGTACCAACACACATGGTTACCATTCCATATTTCGCTTTACGCGCTTCCATTTCATGTAACAATTGCACGGTTAATTTCGTACCCGAACATCCAAGTGGATGCCCTAAAGCAATTGCACCTCCGTTTACATTGACGATATCAGGATTAAGATTCAACTCGCGCATAATTGCAACTGATTGAGAAGCGAAAGCTTCATTCAATTCGATTAACTGAATATCTTCTAATTTCATTCCTGCTTGTTCTAACGCTTTTGGAATTGCAAACAAAGGTCCCATTCCCATAATACGAGGTGCTAAACCTACCGTAGAATATGCAACTAAGCGTGCAACTGGCTCAAGACCTAATTCTTTCACCATATCTTCTGACATTACCATAACGAAAGCTGCTCCGTCCGACATTTGAGAAGAGTTACCTGCTGTAACTGAACCTCCTTGCGCAAAAACAGGACGTAATTTTGCTAAACCTTCGATAGATGTATCAGCACGTGGTCCTTCGTCCACTTTAAAATCAATTTTCTTTGTTTGAACTTTTTCTTTATCATCTAAGAAACTGTATTCAACATCAATTGGAACGATTTGAGATGCAAATTTTCCTTCAGCATTTGCTTTTAATGCTTTTTGATGCGAATTGAATGCAAATAAATCTTGATCCTCACGAGACACTTTAAATTCTTTTGCTACTTCTTCAGCTGTTAATCCCATTCCCCAATAATAATCTGGATGATCTTTCGCTAAATCTGTTTCTGGAATTGGTTTGTAACCTCCCATCGGAATATACGACATCGATTCTGCACCACCTGCGATGATACATTCTGCCATTCCCGTTCTAATTTTAGCAGCTGCCAACGCAATTGCTTCTGATCCTGATGCACAGTAACGGTTTACTGTAACACCTGGAACTTTGTCTGTGTCTAATCCCATTAATGAGATAAGACGTGCCATATTCAATCCTTGTTCTGCCTCTGGCATTGCACATCCAACGATTAGATCGTCGATACGTGTTGGATCTAAAGTTGGATAATCTTGCATTAAGCGCTTGATTACTGTAGCTGCCATTTCATCTGGACGTGTAAAACGCAATGTTCCTTTTGGCGCTTTTCCTACAGCTGTTCTATATCCTGTAACTATATATGCTTGTTTCATTTTTTTTAAGTATTATTAGATTGTACAATGTAAAATGTATGATGTACAAAGTATTTAATTATAGTTCTGAATTAATTTGACCAACATATTCTGTATATGTTTTAAATCTTTTAATAAATTATCCGAAATCTCTACTTGAATAAATTCTAAATCTCTTGCTAAAATAATTTGACATTTCAATTCGAAAGACGAACCTAAAGCTATATTGAGAAAATTAATAAATTGAGCATTCGAATTTCGACCAGCACCTTCTGCAATATTTGAAGCTATCGATACGCAAGCTCTTCTTGATTGAGAGGTCAAACCATAAATCTCACTTTTAGGATAATTTGAAGTAATCTCATAAAACCTTTTCGTAAAATTCATTGTTTTTTGCCAAACGATTAACTCTTTAAAATCATGCATAAATACTTTTTACATGTTACTTTTTACTTAATACAAATATTAATTACGCAACGGTTTACCTGTTTTTAACATATGCTGAATTCGCTCTAATGTTTTTCTTTCTCCACAAAGAGATAAGAATGTTTCGCGCTCTAAGTCTAACAAGTATTGTTCTGAAACATAAGTTGATTCAGATAAATTACCACCTGTCATTACATATCCTAATTTATTCGCAATTAAACGATCATGATCCGAAGCAAAACGTCCAGCAACCATAGAGTCTGTTCCGACATAGAACATTCCCATCGCTTCTTTTCCTAACACTTCTACTTTACGTTGAATTGGTTGTGTGTAACCTGCTTCTGCCAAAATAATTGCATGTTTCTTCGCTTCTGCAATTTGACGTTCTGCATTTACCACTACAATATCTTGCTCACGAATAATTCCCATATTCTTAGCTTCATAAGCTGAAGTTGCTACTTTCGCAGTTGCGATATTCATGAAATTATCGCGCAAATGATTTACTTTTACATCATCTTTTAAAGCGAATTCAGTTGCACGGCGCGCAAATTCTTTCGAACCTCCACCACCTGGGATTAATCCAACTCCAACCTCAACCAAACCAATGTAAGTTTCGGCAGCAGCTACAATTTTATCCGCATGCATCGACATTTCGCAACCTCCACCAAGCGTCATTCCGTGAGGAGCAACAACAACTGGAATAGATGAATAACGAACACGTATCATCGTATCCTGGAACATTTTGATTGCCATATTCAATTCCCACCAATCTTGTTCTGCAGCCATCATCATAATCATGGCTAAATTAGCACCAACAGAGAAATTATCTCCTTGGTTACCAATTACAACTCCACGATAATCTTTTTCTGCTAACTCGATTCCTTTATTGATTCCTTGTAAAACTCCTCCTCCAAGAGAATTCATTTTAGAACGGAACTCAATATTGATGATTCCATCTCCTAAATCTTGAATAGATGTTTCTTGGTTTGACCAGATTTCATTTGTTTTTCTAATGTTATCTAAAATAATAAATGCATCTTGACCTGGAATTAATTCGAATTGCTTTGATGATTGATTATAGAATAATTTTTTACCATTTTCGATTTTATAGAAAGAATCTGCACCAGTTGCTGCTAATTCTTTTACCCAATCCGAAACCTTGAAACCTTCTGACTCTACTAATTGAATTCCGTTTTGTAATCCAACTAAATCCCATGTTTCAAATGGACCATATTTCCAAGCGTAACCTGTTTTTAAAGCATCATCAATTGGATAAAGTACATCTGTAATTTCTGGAACACGTTGAGAAACATAAGCGAATAATGAAGCAAAATGTTTACGGATTAATTCTCCAGCTTTACCAGAATCTTTCAATAAAACACCTAATTTATTACGCATAGATCCTGCATTTTTAGCAGTTTCTACAGCAGTAACTTTTGCGCGTTCCATTGGACGATACTCTAACGTATCAAGATTTAAGGCAAAACGATTGGTATTTCCTTCTTTATCAATTTCTTTATAATAGAAACCTTTTTTTGTTTTATCTCCTAAGAATTTATTCTCGATTAAGAAATCCAAGAATTTTGAATCTTTCAAACCTTGGATCATTTCGTCATTTGGCGCATTTTGCTGTAAACCTTTTGTTACATTATATGCTGTATCCAAACCAACCAAATCACCCAATTTGAATGTTCCCGTTTTTGGACGACCCAAAATAGAACCTGTCAAAGTATCAACTTCTTCAATCGTTAATCCAATTTCTTGCGCCAATTCCATCACTTTTGCCATCGAGTAAACTCCTACTCTATTCCCAATAAAACCTGGCGTATCTTTACATAAAACTGGTGTTTTACCTAAAAATAATGATGCATAGTTTTGGAAAAACTCAATAACAGATTTATCTGTTTGAGGAGTTGGGATAATTTCGAATAATTTTAAGTAACGTGGCGGATTGAAGAAATGCGTTCCGCAGAAATGTTTCTGAAAATCTTCTGAACGACCTTCAGCCATCAAATGAATTGGAATACCAGAAGTATTAGAAGTGACTAAAGTTCCTGGTTTACGGAAGTTATCTACACGCTCAAAAATAGATTGTTTAATATCCAATCTTTCGATCACAACCTCTATTACCCAATCCGAGTTTTTAATCTTCACGAAATCATCATCAAAATTCCCTACAGTTATACGAGAAGCAAATGCTTTGTCATAAATTGGTGAAGGATTGCTTTTTAAAGCAGCATCTAAGTGAGTTTGAGCAGTTCTGTTACGAACTACTTTACTCTCTAAAGTAAGTCCTTTCGCTTGCTCTTGTGGTGTAAGCTCGCGAGGAACCATATCTAACATCAAGACTTCGACTCCGATATTTGCAAAATGACATGCAATACCAGAACCCATCACTCCTGATCCTAATACAGTTACGTGTTTAACGTGTCTTCTCATAATTGTTTTTAAATATTTTTTTGTCCGATATTAATTGGTTAATCTTATAAATCACTTCCAAGAAAATTTGCATTTTCTCTGGTTCGATGTGATTATTAATTGATTCATTAAATTGCAAAACAAAATGTTTTGAAATATCTCTCATTCTTAATCCTTCTTCAGTCAAAGTGATCAACACACTTCTCCCATCTTCTGGATTTGGTTTTCGAACGATAAAATTTCTTGCTTCTAAGTTTTTTAATGTTCTCGACAAGCTTGTTGGCTCTATTCCCATCTTTGGTCCTAGCGACGTACTTGGCGTACCTCCTTTCGGATCTATTGATAATAATGTAAAGGCATACACCATTGTAGAATCGTAAGCACCAGCTTGCTCATTATACATTTTCTGAACTGACAACCATGTTGAACGCAATAAATAATCTATCGTTAAATCTTCTCTTAACATATTTTAGTGTATGTCTAACAAATATAATCTTTTTTTACTATGCAAGCATAATAAAGTTTTAAAATTTAATTTTGTTTAACAAATAATGATTCAATTTACTACTTCTCAATGAAATGTAACTTTAAATTATGATTAATAAAATAAATAGTATGATTAAATAATACTTAAATTTATTCCATTAATAAAAAACCGACTGTAGTAGTGTAAAAATACGCTATAATTAGTATCGAAAATAAGTATAATGTTGGTTTTGTATTATAAATAAATAAGATTGTTTAATCTCTTTTCAACGGCATACATTCGTAGAAATTTTAAAATACTGCTTATGGAATCAAACCATACGATGAACAAAGTAACAGCGGCAACGCTCTTAATCGCATTTGGAATCATTTACGGTGATATTGGAACAAGTCCTTTATATGTAATGAAAGCGATAATTGGCGAGAATCGCGTGATTGAAGAGAGCATTGTCTACGGAGGCGTATCATGTGTTTTTTGGACTTTGTGTTTTCAGACTTCTATCAAATATGTATGGTTGACACTAAAAGCGGATAATGATGGCGAAGGAGGAATTTTTTCTTTGTATTCATTAATCAAGAAAAAAGGTAAAAACCTAATTATTCCAACCATCATTGGAGCTTCTGCTTTGCTCGCCGATGGAATTATCACCCCCCCCGTTTCCGTCTCTTCTGCTGTTGAAGGACTACGAATGCTAAACGGACTCGAAAATCTACCTACTATACCTATTGTAATCTTCATCCTTTCGATGTTATTTTTCTTCCAACGATTTGGAACAAATAAAGTAGGAAAAATATTTGGACCATTTATGGTTTTATGGTTTACAATGCTTCTAGGCTTAGGAGTTTTACATATCGTACATCATCCAAGTATCATCAAAGCATTAAACCCTTATTACGCGTATAACTTGTTAATGAATTATCCTCACGGATTCTGGATTCTTGGCGCTGTATTCTTGTGTACAACAGGTGCTGAGGCATTATACTCCGATTTAGGACATTGTGGTCGAAAAAATATTAGAATTAGTTGGTTGTACGTTAAAATCTGTTTAGTAACAAACTATTTAGGACAAGCAGCTTGGTTAATGCATCAAGACAATCCTATGTTAGATGGTAGAAATCCTTTCTACGAAATGATGCCAGATTGGTTCTTAATTCCTGGAATTTGTATTGCCACAGGTGCAGCTATTATTGCGTCTCAAGCTTTGATTACAGGATCTTTTACATTAATCAATGAAGCTATCAACTTAGGTTTTTGGCCAAGAACATTAATTATTCAACCAAACGAGCACAAAAGCCAAGTTTACATTCCTACAATCAATTTTATGTTATGGGCTGGCTGTGTCTTTATTGTTTTATATTTCCGAGATTCGTCCCATATGGAAGCCGCCTACGGTCTTGCCATAACGGTTACCATGTTAATGACGACTTTCTTGTTATCCTATTATCTTAATTATTATACAAAATTCAACAAAGTATTTATTGTGGCAATTTTGTCGATTTTCGTAGCAATAGAATCTTCATTTTTCGTAGCAAATGTTGTCAAATTTGTTGATGGTGGCTATTTAGCATTATTAATGGGATGGCTGTTCTTTGTAATAATGTATTGTAGTTTTTACGGAAAAATTCTTAATTCACGAAACTTAGAATTCGTAAAAATAAAGCGCTACGCAAATGTATTAACAGAATTGAGCGAAGATAAAACAATCAATAAATACTCGACTTTCTTGTTTTACTTAACGAAATCTACGAATCCAAAAAATATCGAAAAATACAGTATTCAATCTATTTTATCAAAACGCCCAAAACGTGCAGATGTTTATTGGTTTGTAAACATTAACCGAGATAGTGAACCCTATACGTTGAGTTATAAAATATTGCCAATTGTCGATCAAAAAATATATCGAATTACATTTAATGTAGGATTTAGAGTTCAGCCAAAAACAGAACAATATATCAAAAAAGTAATCAACGATATGTATGCAAATGGAGAATTAGAATTAAAATACCTGAGTACCTGTTTGAAAAAATACAATCAAGATCCTGACATGAAATTTGTTTTGATTGAGAAATTTCCTTCAATTGAAACCAAATTAAGTATGAAAGAATTTTTCACACTAAAAGTTTATTATTTATTAAAGAAAATAGAATTCAACATTCCGAAATCTTTTGGTCTAGAAAAGAACGACGTTGTTATAGAACACATTCCTCTTTATATGCACAAACATAATATTGACGATTTAAAAAGAATTCAATAAGAAATAGAAATCCTGAAATAATTTTTCAGGATTTTTTTTGTAAATATTTTATAGATTGATAATTATCAAATAATTTTTATAAATTTATATCAATCAACAAAATAAAATATTTATAAAAAATTAAATTATGTTCGAAATTTATCAAGACAAAGCAGGAGAATATCGTTTTCGTTTGAAAGCTAAAAATGGACAAAATATTTTGGCAAGCGAAGGTTATAAACAAAAAGCAAGCTGCGAAAACGGAATTGAATCTGTTCGCAAAAATTCGCAAGATGATTCTAAATACGAATTAAAAGAAGGTGCTTCTGGTAAATGGCATTTCAATTTAAAGGCAACAAATGGACAAGTAATTGGGACAAGCCAATCGTACGAAACTGAATCTGGCGCTAAAAATGGAATTGCTTCTGTAAAAACAAATGCTGCTGATGCAGAAATAAAAGAAGTAGGAGGTTAATTACAAACCGTCATAAAAAGCTGAAGCCTTGGATAAATCCAAGGCTCAACCTAATTAACACTAATATGAATTAACACTAAAAACTTATGAAGTAAAATAATGTTCAACTTTATTTTAGATGCGATCCAAGCATCCAAGCAGTTTTTTGATGTTGTTCTAATAAACCAACTAAGAAATCCGAAGTTGATATATCATGAAACTCATCAATTTCTACTACAGCCTGCGCCAAAAAGTTAATAATAACTTCGTGATCGTGTAGTAAATCAGCAATAAAACTTAAACTATCTTTGTTTTCTGTTTTTCTTGTTTCTGATAAATGAGCTAACTGCAAATACTCTGCCATAGTTGCTGGTGCATAAACATCTTTTTGACGAATTTTTTCTGCAACATCATCTATAACAATTTGTAACTCGTTATATAACGATTCAAAATACACATGTATTGTCTGAAAATCAGGACCTTCTACATTCCAATGTGCATTTCTTGTTTTTAAGTATAAAATATGTTCATCAGCTAATAATTTAATTAAAATATCAGCGATTTTTTGCTTTTTTTCTGGCGATAATAATTTCATATGATTAAATTTTATATTGTCTATTTGATTAACTTTACTAAAGCAAATATAAAACCAGAAAATGAATAAATTATAGATTTATTAAATCTTATTTCTATTCTTTTATAATTAAAAACTATGAACGACTCGAATTAACTTAAAATAAATAATGATGTTTACTTAAAAACAGAATTATTATTTTTGACTAGACAAATTTATAGTGGTTTTTTCAATTAGAGCCATTTTGAAAAGTTAAAAATTAATTAAATTTCTATGAAAAAGTTTCTTTTATTTATCATTTCTTTAACCCTAAGCAACACTTCTTTTTCTCAAACAAATCAAAATCAAACACTTAATAATAATTGGCGTTTCGGTGGTGGTTTGGGACTATCTTTTGGGAATAATAGTTATTTTGGATTTAATATTTCTCCAAGTGTAGGTTATATGGTTGCAAACAATTTAGAATTGGGTGCGACAGCTGGTTATCAGTATGCAAAAGATGATTATGTAAAACAAAATTTGTTTAATGTTGGTCCTTACATTAACTTTTTTCCAATCGAAAATATTTTCTTGAGAGCCAATTATATGTACTACACAGGAAAACAAAAATACAACGATCGCACACCATATTACAACAGTATTTATGAGGCTGACATAGACGAATCTGCGTTATGGTTAGGAGCTGGATATCAATCGAGCGGACCAGTAAGATTTCAAGCTGGTGTGATGTACAATGTTTTATACAAAGAAAACGAAAGTATATTTTCTTCAGGATTACAACCTTTTATGGGCGTTTCAATCGGATTATAAGTGATAAAAAAATCCATCTAAAGTTTTTAGATGGATTTTTTTATATTTATTTCAATTCGTCTTTTAAAAATTTTCCTGTCACACTTTTAGAATTTTTAGCAATTTCTTCTGGTGTTCCTTCGGCGACAATTTTACCTCCTTTACCTCCACCATCAGGACCAATATCAATCACATAATCAGCCAACTTTATCACATCTAAATTATGCTCGATAATGATAACCGTATTTCCAAATTCCACAATTTTATTAATCACTTTCATCAACACATTTACATCTTCGAAATGCAAACCTGTTGTCGGTTCATCTAAAATATAAATTGTTTTTCCTGTCTGTTTTTTAGCCAATTCTGTTGCTAATTTCACACGTTGCGCTTCTCCTCCACTCAATGTTGTCGACTGCTGCCCAAGCGTGATGTAACCCAAACCTACATCTTGCAACATTTTCACATAACGAAATATTTTCGGAATTGCTTCAAAGAATTCTACCGCTTCATTTACCGTCATTTCTAACACATCTGAAATTGATTTTCCTTTGTAGCGAACCTCCAACGTTTCGCGGTTAAATCGTTTTCCATTACATGTTTCACATTCGACATGAATATCGGGTAAAAAATTCATTTCAATTACACGCAAACCTGCTCCTTGACAAGTTTCGCAACGTCCACCTTTTACATTAAACGAAAAACGTCCCGGTTTATAACTTCTAATTTTCGCTTCAGGTAAATTTGTAAACAACGTACGAATATCAGAGAAAATTCCCGTATAAGTTGCAGGATTAGAACGAGGAGTACGACCAATTGGCGATTGATCCACTTCGATTACTTTATCCAAATGTTCTAAACCTTCGATTTTTTTGTAAGGCATCGGATCTTTTTCTGCTCTAAAGAAATGTTGATTCAGAATTCTGTACAACGTTTCATTAATCAACGTTGATTTTCCAGAACCTGAAACACCCGAAACTACAACCAACTCTCCTAAAGGAATGGTAAGATTTACATTTTTCAGGTTGTTTCCAGATGCTCCAAAAAGTTTTAATTCATTCCCATTACCTTTTCTTCGTTCTTTTGGAACTTCGATTTGTAACTGATTGTTTAAGTATTTTGATGTTAATGTATTTGATTTTAACATTTGTTCTGGTTCACCTTCCCAAACAATTTGACCACCATTTTTTCCTGCTTTTGGTCCAACATCAACCACATAATCTGATTCCAAAATCATGTCTTTATCATGTTCTACAACCAAAACTGAATTTCCGATATCGCGTAATTTCTTTAACGAATCTATCAATCTGACATTATCGCGTTGATGCAAACCAATACTTGGCTCATCTAAAATATACAACACATTCACCAATTGAGAACCAATTTGCGTTGCCAAACGAATTCGTTGCGCCTCGCCTCCAGAAAGTGTTCTAGAAGAGCGATTAAGACTTAAATAATCTAATCCGACATCTAATAAAAAAGATAAACGCGTATAAATTTCTTTCAGAATCTCGTGCGCAATTTGTTGTTGATTCGACGTCATCGAAACTGGTGCATTTTCAATCCATTTTTGCAACGATTGAAGATCCATTTCCGCAACTTCACCAATATTTTTATCATCGATACGAAAGAAAAGTGATTCTTTTTTAAGACGTTTCCCTTCGCAAGTTGGACAAATAACTTTCTTTCCAAACTTTTTGCTAATCGAACTTGAAGACGGATTATTTTTATCTTCCATTATTTCAGAAAGAAATTCATTCAATCCTTCAAAATCGATTTTATATGTTTTTTTAACTGATGCAAATTTAAGATCAAGATTCAATGTTTCTTTCAAACCATTCATTACATCATCAATCAATGCTTGAGGAAGTTTTTTGAAAGCAACTTTCTGGTCTACATTATGTTTGACAAAAATCGCTTCCAATTGTTTTTCTATTCGAGAAGATGATTTTAACGTCTCAAATAATTCTTCCAAATTATCAAACAACGATTTATCTTTATCTTGAAATAATTTTTCGTGATTTACCACTTTCAACTCACCTAAACCTGTACACGTCGGACAAGCACCTTTTGGTGAATTGAACGAAAATGTATTCGGTTCTGGCAACGCATATGACATTCCTGTCGACGGACACATCAATGAACGAGAAAAGAATTTCGTTTCATTGGTTTCGTAATCCAAAATCATCGTAATCCCATTACCTTGTTGCATTGCATGATCGATACTTGAACGCAAACGTTGATCATTCACCTTATCATTCAACAACATTTTGTCCACCATCAATTCGATATCATGCGTTTTGTAACGATCTAACATCATTCCAGGCGTAATATCTTGCAACTTGCCATCAATGCGCATTTCAAGAAAACCTTTTTTAGAATATGTTACAAAAACTTCTCGATAATGACCTTTTCTTGAACGTACAATTGGCGCTAAAATCGCAATTTTCTTCTCGCTGTATTGTGTTCGAATCAACTCAATAATTTGCTCTTCTGTGTAAGCAACCATTTGTTCGTTTGTTTCGACTGAAAAAGCCGTAGAAGCACGCGCATACAACAAACGAAGAAAATCATAAATTTCTGTAATTGTACCAACAGTGGAACGCGGATTTTTATTGGTCGTTTTTTGCTCAATTGCAATAACAGGCGACAAACCATCAATTTTATCAACATCTGGACGTTCTAAACCTCCCAAAAATTGACGTGCATAAGCCGAAAAAGTTTCGATATAACGACGTTGTCCTTCTGCATAAATCGTATCAAAAGCCAACGAAGATTTCCCACTTCCACTTAAACCCGTGATTACCACAAGCTCGTTTCGAGGAATCTTTACATCAATATTTTTTAGATTATGTTCACGTGCACCGTAAACTTCAATAAAATCTTTTTCCATGTTCGTTTGTAAGAAGTTGCAAAAATACAAAAAAAGCCACATTACTGTGGCTAAGTGTACTTTAAAAATTGTTAATTCTTAAGTATTTATTGTTTTTTAATTGGAATATAAATTCGAGAAATTAGTTTTAAACTATCTGTTTCCTTCGGATCGTTTAACATAATTTCTAATTGTTTTGTATCCAGTTGTAATTTTTTAGATTTTGCATAATTCTTCATTTTCTCGATTGTTTGCGCACGCTTAGAACGAGGTCCTAAATGCAATGTCAACAAATAATCTCCACCAGGAACAACCACTTTTTTCATCTCTTTTTGCAAAGGCAAATCTTCTATTAATTGTATTCCAGCAAAAAATGTTGTCTTATCTTTTTCTTTATCAAAATCAGTAAAGTAGACATATGGAAAACCTAAATCGAAATCAAAACCACCTTCATCTTTATTCATTAACGATTTATAAATCACCTCAAAAGCACCATCTACTTTATCCATTATATCTTTTTCCGCTAAACTTGATTGTTTACGAATCGCTAATAAATTTGTTCGACCTAATTCTACAATTCGATATTCACCATAATTCAATCGTCCTTCTTTTTGATCCTTATCTAATCTAACTTTCACTTTTTGATTTAGGTTATCCAAAGATTTTTCAAATTTAGATTCAGGATTTTTGAAAAAAGCAAAATAGCGGTAGAAATAAGGAATTTCTTGACTTAAATAATTCAATTTTGCAGTTGTTTTCCCATTTTCTTGTTGTTCAAATTTGACATTCAAACTATCTAATTTTTCCCAACCATCATATTTTATCGTATAATTAACGAAACGATTAATCGAAAAATTTTCAATCGTTACTTTTCCTGAAGCAATTGAAGCATCTTCTGAATCCCATATCATATAATTTTCGTCCTCTTCTTTTGTATTCGAAAATTTCTTGATTGTCAAAGAATCCGAAGCTGTAAATTGTTGCCATTTCGAGAATTGACGAAGATTATAAAATTCGTCGTACACCAAACCAACAGGTGCATCAAATTCATATTGCATTTCTTCGTCGAAACGATTCGGTAAAACGATTGGTAATAAAGCCAAAACCGCAATAATGATTACTAAAAAAAGATTTATTTGTTTCATTTACAAAATTGATTGTACAAAAATAGAAATACTTTGTAGGACTCTTAATATTAATCTGAATTAATCTTTTAAAAATAGTATATTTGAGTAAATAATATAAACTTATGGACTTTACTAATTTAATTCAAGGAGCAATGGGACAACAAATTGTTGGTTCTGCTGCAAAACAATTAGGGATTAATGAATCTCAAGCTCAAACTGCTGTTGCAGCAGCTGTACCTTTTTTATTGTCTGCTTTAAATAAAAATGCACAAGGCGGAGGTGCTGAAGGAATTTCGAATGCTTTGAATCAACATGACGGGAGTATTTTGGATAATCTTTCTGGATTTTTAGGTCAAGGAGGAAACCAACAAGATGGATTAGGAATTTTAGGTCACGTTTTAGGAAATAAACAACAAAATGTAGAATCTGCAATTTCTCAACAATCTGGATTGAATACAGCACAAGTTACTCAAATTTTAGCGTTAGTTGCGCCAATTGTAATGGGCTACTTGGGTAAACAAAAACAATCTGCTGGATTAGATTCAAATGGGATTGCTGGTTTATTAGGCGGTTTAGTTGGTGGTTCTACAACTCAAACAAACCAAAGCGGAGTAAATTTAGGAGGTTTCGAAAAATTGTTAGATCAGGATGGTGATGGACAATTAGGAATTGGAGATGCCATGAGTTTATTGGGTGGATTTTTCAAAAAATAAGTCTTGTCTTAAACTGAATAAAAATACAAAATTTATTAAGCAGGAAATTTTCCTGCTTTTTTTGTTTCAAAAATTATCAACCTATATATTCTAAGTATTCGAAATTATCAAATTCATAAATATTAAAAGTTTGATTTAAAAAATATATTATTTTATTTGTTATTTAATATAATTTTATCAACAATAAAACACAAATAGCATGGATACTTTATTTTACTCAGAAAAATTCATTCAAAGAATTAAATCAAAAAACCCTAACGAAAAAGAATTTTTACAAGCAGTTGAAGAAGTTTCCGAAACCATTTTACCATTTGTAGAAGAAAACCCTAAATACAAAAAGTTCAAAATTCTTGAAAGAATTGCAGAACCAGAACGTATTATTCAATTTAGAGTAACTTGGGTTGATGATAAAGGCGAAATCCAAATCAACAAAGGTTATCGTGTACAAATGAATTCTGCGATTGGTCCTTATAAAGGTGGTTTGCGCTTTCATCCATCTGTTAATCTTTCTATTCTTAAATTCTTAGCTTTTGAACAAGTTTTCAAAAACAGCTTGACAACTTTACCTATGGGTGGCGGAAAAGGTGGTTCTGATTTTGATCCAAAAGGAAAATCGGACATGGAAATTATGCGCTTCTGCCAATCTTTTATGAGCGAATTATCTCGTCATATTGGTGCAGATGTCGATGTTCCTGCTGGTGATATTGGCGTTGGAGGACGAGAAATTGGTTATTTATTTGGTCAATACAAACGAATGCGAAACGAATTTACAGGTGTTTTAACTGGAAAAGGATTAGAATATGGCGGTTCTTTGATTCGTCCTGAAGCTACTGGTTACGGCTTATTATATTTTGTAGAATGTATGTTAGCCGAAAAAAAAGAAACCTTAAAAGGAAAAACAGTTTCTATTTCTGGCTCTGGAAATGTTGCACAATATGCTGCTGAAAAGTCTCTGGAATTAGGCGCAAAAGTGGTTACACTTTCTGATTCTTCTGGATATATTTATGATGAAGACGGTTTTGATACAGAAAAACTAAATGTCATTTTCAAAATTAAGAATGATGATTACGATAGAATTTCAAAGTATGTTGATTATTATCCAAACGCTAAATTTTTCTCCGACCAAAATCCTTGGAAAGTTCCTTGTGATATAGCTTTGCCATGTGCAACACAAAACGAATTGGATTTACAAGATGCGCAAACTTTACATCTCAATGGTTGCAAATTGGTTGCCGAAGGTGCTAATATGCCAACAACTCCCGAAGCGGTTCATTATTTTTTGGATCATCAAATTTTATACGGTCCTGGAAAAGCTGCGAATGCTGGTGGTGTTGCAACTTCTGGATTGGAAATGTCTCAAAATTCGATCCGTCAAAATTGGAACAGAGAAAAAGTAGATTATCGATTAAAAGAAATTATGATAAAAATTCATCACCAATGTAAAAAATATGGAAAAGGTGAATTTCAAGAAAATATAAATTATTACAAAGGCGCTAATATAGCTGGTTTCGTAAAAGTTGCCGATGCTATGATTGCTCAAGGAATATAAAAATCCATTTATAAAATTCGGTTCCCTTTACTGAATTTAGAATTCAATTGTTTGTTATTAAAGCTGGACTTCTGTTCAGCTTTATTTTTTTAGAGTGGAAAATTAATTTTAAAACCAATACCTCGAACAGATTCAAATTTTATCATTTCGTCGTTCTGAAAATATTTGCGCAAACGTGTCATAAAAACATCCAAACTTCTACCCATAAAATAATCGTTTTCACCCCAAATTTTTTCTAAAATCTCTTTACGACTCACTAATTTTTGATTATTCTGAATCAAGAAACTCAACAATTCTGCTTCTTTTTCTGTTAACTGAAATTTTTCTTCTTGATAAGATAATTGCAATTGATTTGGAAGAAAAACATAAGCTCCAATTTTGATCAATTCTTCTAAAACAGGTTGATTTCGTTTCAAAATATTTTTTATTCGCAAGACCAATTCTTCAGGATCGCAAGGTTTTGTGATATAATCATCTGCACCTAATTTCAAACCTAAAACACGATCAAAACTTTGCGCCTTAGCAGTCAAAAATAAATATGGAATTGTAATGGTTTCGGCTAATTTTTTCGCCAAAGAAAAACCATCAATTTCGGGTAACATGACATCAAAAATGATTAATTGAGCTGATTCCAACGATTCTATTTCCTTCAATAGTTTTTGTGGATGATCAAACCAAGTCACTTCAAAATCAGAAAATTCTAGATATTGTTTGAGAACAGTTCCCAAATCTTGATCATCTTCTACTAAAATTAATTTAGTTTTCATTCGGCAAAATGATTAAAAATTGAACACCTTTGTCTTTATTATTCTGAACGTTAATTGTTCCTAAATATCGTTCGATTGTATTCTTGACCAAAAATAATCCAACACCCAAACCGCTTACATTTTGGTTAATAGAACGATTCACACGATAATATTTATCAAAAATAAGAGGCAAATCATTGGTTGGAATTCCAATTCCATTATCCGAAAAATTCAATGTTATTTTTTTTTGAAATTTAAAATCTAATACAATTTCAGTAGCTCCATATTTGACTGAATTTTCAATTAAATTCTGAGCAATTTGTTTAAAATCGTTTGTTTTCAGTACATTATTTTTCTCGAAAATACTTTGATTAATAAGTTTAATTTCTGGATATTGAAGTTGAATCTTTTGGATAATTTCATTCAAAATAACCTCATCTAACAATTCAGAATTTTCGTCATTTTTCACAAAAATAGAATCAACAGTTTGCTCCAAACGATTAATTTGTCTGTTCATCATTTGTTGCGTTTCTGGATGTTGAACTTGATGCAAAGCAAATTTCATCGTCGTAATTGGCGTATTCAATTCATGCGCAATAGAGTCTATTGTCAAATGTAATTGATTGATTTTTTCTTCTTGTTTCGATAAATTTTTAAGACTTTTCCAATACAAAAAGACAATTAATCCAACAATCAACAAACTCACAATGATTAAAGGAATAATTTTCTTGAGAATTAAAAATTTCAAATTCAGTAATTCAAAATCTGTCTTTCCTCTAATTTTATATTTATGACGTTCATTTTTATTAATTCCTAAATCAGAATCTGTTTGATTACTAATATCATCCGATGACCAAACACTTTGATTAATATTAGTTGGTTTCGCAATTTTATTTGTCGTTTCGTAAATCACATACTTTTTCTTTGGCAATAATTCTTTATGATTCAATTCATCATAAACCGAATAAACATCTGTACGAAGCGCTATTTCAAAATTATTTTCCTTAGAATAAACGTCTAATAGAGAATCTACAATTGGCGTATAAATCTCATAATTATAATCTACTTTCGTTCGAATTATTTGTAATTCATCAAACTGTTTTTTTTCATCATGATTCAGTTTTTTGAAATAATCTAAAATCTTATCATCATTAGAATCTGTTTCATATTTTGACATAAAATTCATCACTTTAACTCCAATTTCACACGCCTCTTTATTCATATCTTTCTCAATCAATCGATACAAATTGTAGATATAATACCCTTGCAATGCAACCAAAACGATCAATGCAAAAGAGAAAATAAATGTATAATGTTTTTTAGATAATTTCATAAGCTTTCCATCAATTCAAAAATACATTGTTTTCGCACATAAATTACACATTAACTCATCGTTAACCGTTCATTAACCAAGTAAAATCGAAACTTGAAAGAGATTTGTTAAAAATCTGAACCATGAAAATAGTAATAACATTTTTTCTGCTACTTCCAAATTTAATTTTTGCACAAATTATTTCTGGAAAAATTATCGATGAGCAAAATCAACCAATCAAAAATAGTTCTATTGAAGTTGAAATTCCTTCACAAGATCCAATTGTAGCTGAATCGAATGAAAATGGCGAATTTAATTTTGAGCTTCATCAAGCACAATCATTTACAATTTACATTAAAGAATTTGGTTACCAAGAATTTGAAAAGACATATCAAGCTAACTCAGAAAACTCTTTGATTATTACGCTTCAAAAAGATGAAACAATTAACTTAAAAGACGTTGTTTTTTCTAGTCAAAAACCTTTGTTGAAACGAAAAATTGATCGAATAGAATTTAATGTCGAAAATACGCCTTTGCAAAATTTAAGTGCTTGGGATATCGTGAAAAACACGCCAAATGTTCTTCTAAAAAATGAACAGTTAAGTGTGAGAGGAAATACGCAAATTTTAGTCACAATTAATGATAAAAAAACATTAATGTCCCAAGATGATTTGAAACAATTGTTGGAAAATACTGATGGTGCAACAGTTTCTTCGGTTGAAGTCATTACCAATCCGCCTGCAAAATATGAAGCTTCTGGAAGCGCGATTATAAATATTAAAATGAAGAAAAATGTGCTTTCTGGTTACAAAGGACAAATTGCGACACGTTATCATCAATCTATTTATAGCAAAGGAATGCTGGGTACTACCCAATCTTACAATACAGAAAAATGGCAATTGACAGGAAGTTATTATTTTGTGAATGGAAAATATGTTCGCAAGAATTTTGATGTAACAACTTATGAAAAAGATCAGACACGCTGGGAAAGTGACATGATTCGTCGAACAGTTGCGAAACAACAACATATTTACAACTTTGCTTCTCAATATTCAATTGATAGTTTACAGAATTTTCAGTTTGGAATAAATGGTTCTAGAAATCCTGCTTCAATTGGGAATTATAACGTTCCGACAAATATTTACAATACAACAAATAATCAACTTGAATCATTTTATAAAACACAAAATCATCGTCGCGAAGCTTCAAATAATTTTAATACGTATTTGGTTTATGACAAAAAAATTGCGAAAAATAATTTGACTTGGAGTAACAATTTTAGTCATCGTTATTACAAAGAAAATCAAGATGTTTTAACAAAACTGAATTTCAAGGATAAACCTTATGAAGAAAATCGTTTTTTGAGTGCTGCACTTCAAAAATTGAATCTATTTTCTACACAAATTGATTATAGTTTCACTAATGAAAATTTCGGCTTGGAAGCGGGAGCGAAATATAGTTTTGTGAAGAATGATAATGATTTAGATTTCTTTGAGTCGATTCAAAATCAAATCGAATATCAACCCGAAAAAAGTAATATTTTTGATTACAAAGAACAGATTTTTGCGTTGTATATTTCTGGAAATTACAAATGGAAAAAATGGGAAGCAAAAGCTGGTTTGAGATCTGAAACAGCTCTTATAAATACGATTTCTGATAATCCAATTAGCCAAAATAAACGAACAAACACCGATCTTTTTCCAACTTTATACGTCATGTATAATTTTGAAAATACTGGACAAATTGGTTTGAATTATGGAAAAAGAATTGATCGACCAGATTATAATTTCTTGAATCCTTCAAAATCATATTACAATCTGTTTTCTTATTTTCAGGGCGATGCCAATGCAATTTCTACGATTATTCACAATTTGAGTTTATCTTACACTTTGAAAGATTGGAATTTTGAAGCCTATTATCGATACGAGAAAAATCCAGCGATGGAAATTTCTATTCAAAATCCTGAAACTTTCGAAACAGTTTATCATTTTACAAACATCAAAAATGGAGAAGCTTTTGGAGCAAATCTTTCGAAAAATTTTAATCTAAAATCGTGGTGGAAACTGAATTTATTTACATTTGTGGAATATAATCAAAATTATTTTTTCGGACCAGATCAACAACAATACAAAAATGATGTGTTTACTTATTATATTTCTTTAAGCACTCAATTGGATTTAGACAAAGCAAAAACATTTAATATTTCGACAGGATATCATTATAATTCCCCAGCTATTCAAGCTTCATTTGATATTAGTTCTTCTCAAAATACATATTTGATTTTAAACAAAAAAATATGGGATAAACGTTTTGAAATTGGTTTGGTTTTCAATGATATTTTTAAAACTGATCGCAATACGATTTCTACGAAATACGCAAACCAAAATCAATATTTCAAAGATTATCGCGATACACAATATTTTATGTTGAATTTGAAATACAATTTCGGAAACCAGAAAGTAAAAGAAGCGAAACAAGCGGAAAAAACTGCAGAACAAAATAGAATTTAGCGTTACAAAAAAAACTTAAGTTTTATTAAATTTGAGGAAAAGCAATAAAATGAATTCAGTAAAAATCATTCGAACAAATTCTTCTAACAAAGATTTTCAAGAATTGGTAACAGAATTAGATAAAGATTTAGCGATAAGAAATGGCGAATTTCATTCTTTCTTTTCGCAATACAATAAAGTTGACAAAATAAATCACGTTGCTATCGCCTATTTAAACGAAAATCCTGTTGGTTGTGGCGCTATAAAACATTATTATGATACAACGATGGAAGTGAAAAGAATGTATGTAAATCCTGATTTTAGAGGAAATAGAATTGCAGCTAAAGTTCTGAATGAGTTAGAAAATTGGGCAATCGAATTAAATTATGAACGATGTATTTTGGAAACCGGATTGAAACAACCCGAAGCAATCGCGTTGTATGAACGATGTGATTACACAAGAATCGAAAATTACGATCAATACAAAGACATCGAAGAAAGTGTTTGTTATGAAAAAATATTGAAATAGAAAAGCTGAGCGATGCTCAGCTTTTTTATTATTTATTAGATTCTTTTACCATTTTGTTCATTTCGGATGCCGTAATTTCACCATCCATAATCATGTACATTTGTTGATCATCGCTGTTAATACTCATCAACACATTTTTAAAAACTTTCGCATTTGCATTTTCCGTTAAAAAGCGAATTTTACTTCCGTCCTTATTTATCGACATCAATTTTTCGAAATAGATTATTTTTTCAAGAAAACAGTTCCTCCAGCTTGCGCTTTTGGAAAAATTGTAACATCAGCAATTTGTACATGTTCTGGTTGTTGCAACAAATACTCTATTGCATTTGCAATATCCTCTCCAGCCAATGGTTCAAAACCTTTGTATACATTATCCGAAAGTTCTTGATTTCCTTTGAAACGAACCAAAGAAAATTCTGTTTCTACCGCTCCTGGCGCAATATTGGAAACTTTGATTCCGTAAGGTAACAAATCATAACGCATTCCTTTGCTTAACGATTCTACCGCCGCTTTCGACGCACAATATGTTCCTCCATTTGGATAAACTTCTTTTCCCGCAATCGAAGAAAGGTTGATGATATGAGCATTTGATGATTGTTTAAGAATTGGAATAATTGCTTTCGAAACGTAAATTAATCCTTTTACATTGATATCAATCATTGCTTCCAAATCCTCCAAATCAGCTGTATCAAAAGGTGCTAATCCGTGCGCATTTCCCGCATTATTGATTAAAACATCAATATTTTTCCACTCATTTTCTAAACTTTCTACTGCATTAAAAACAGCTTCCTTGTCTCGAACATCAAATTGAATGGTTTTAACTTCCGTAATTTGACTCAATTCTGCCTGAATTTCATCTAATCGTTCTTGACGACGCCCACACAAAATTAAACGATAATTTGGTGCTAATTTCTTTGCTGTCGCCATTCCTATGCCAGATGTTGCTCCGGTTATGAAGACTGTTCTTTTCATTTTCTTAAATAATTAAAAGTGCTTTTTTAAGACCGTCTAAGATACAAGCTAAAAAGAAATTAAAAAATGATTTATCCTGTTTTCGTTCGATATTTTCTACTTTTTCTTCTTTCATTTTTCCACGAGAATCATTCTTTACCGCTGCATTTCCAACTGCTGATAATAGTTTCCTTTTCGAACCATCATCACGCAAAACATTCACTTTCAAATTTTGATAATCTATTCCAAAATTTCCACCAGCGACTTTATCATTTCCATCAAAATTAAATTTTATTTGATTAAAAAATCCGTCTACAGAAACCTTAAGATACGGTTTCACAAAAGGATCAAGATTTTTTGCAGGAAGTTTTGAAATTGAACCATTGATATTAAATTTCTCAGAACGATTCATTGGATTAAATGTCCAATTTGCGCGCAAATCTCCATTCATAAATTCTGAATGCCAATCAACATCAACGTCTGGTAAAGATATTTTACGATAACCCGAATTGACATTTTTAACCGTTGCATTTATCGACGAAAACGTCAATTTTCCTGTTCCGATACTTTTAGCCGTTTCCTCTTCATATTCTAATTTAGAGTTGACCAATTGCAATTGCTTCACACCTAAATCAAATTTCATTTCACGTAATTTTTGTGAAAACATTGTTTTACGTTTTGTGTCATCAGGTGGAACCAAACTTCTATAAATATTTGCATAAAGCTGGTTCAATTTTATTTGATTCGCTTTCAAAAAGAAATCTTTGGATGGAGAAATTCCCCACTGAATTCCATTTCCTTGTAATTGCTCGACAGAAACTGTATATAAATCGGCTTGTTTTTTCAATGAAGCTGTATACGCTTTTCGAGAAAGTTTTGGCGTTAATTTTAATTGATTCAACGTCAAGTTTCCATTCTGAAATTGCAAAGCTCCAGTATTCATCTTATACGTTTTTCCTAAATCGAAATCAATTCCTGAAGATTTTAACAACACAGATTTATACGAAAATGGTATTGCTTCTTGAATTGTTTTTGGATCAACATTGATTTGATTAAACGCTAACTGAATTTGCTTCAATGTTAAATTCGGCGTTTTTTGTTTATAAGGAACCACATCTAAATGTCCATTTACCAACGAAATTTTATCAACTTTTATAACATCATTAAACTCTTTTGAGGTTTTTCCTTCGCGCTGCGCCACTCGTCTTGGTTGTCCATAAATCGTAAATTTTGGATTTTTGAAAATAACATGATTAACATGAAGTTCTTTCCCATAATCATTTTTCAATCCTAAAACCTTCAAATTAACATTATTGAAATCAAATTTTTGTGAAGCAATAAAACGCGATTGCTTGATTTGAATCGTATCAATTCCAAGATTAAAATTAATCAAGAACTTTTCTGTTACATTTTCAACTTTCTTCGCAATAACTTTTTCATTCTTTTGATCAATGATTTTCACATTTACCTCATCCAATTTGATTGAATTTGTATGAAAATAGAAATCACCATTTTTTATTCCCCAACTGTTATTATTTAACGTCAAAATTGGTGCTTCGACATCTAATAATGTGTTTGATTTTGTATAATTTCGATTAAATTGATTTTTTGAAATTAATGGTTTCATTTTGAAATTTTTCAGAATCAATTTCTTTTCTGTCAAATCAAAATTAGATGCTGTTAACGTGTGCATTTCATTCAATCGATAATACATCGAATCCAACTTAATACGGAAAGTTTTATAATCAATCGGAATATCATTTGTTCGCGTCAACGCATTCATTTTTATTCCTTCGATATTTAACGACACATTATTTATTGCATATTTTACCGTTTTTGCATTCGAGAAGAGTGAACGAATTTTACCATTTTCTATTTGTAATTTTTTGATATTAATTAACTCCGCATCTTCCGTTTTTATGCTTACTTTTTTAGTTGATTGTTTCTCAACTTTATTCTCAGGTTTGGCAGAAATAATGGTAATTTTTGGATTTTTGAATTTGATTAAATCTGTTTTAAAATATAATTTATCTTCTGAAGTAAATCCCCAATCCATCTTAGAAAGCGAAAGAAGTGGTGATTCAATATCCAATAAATCATTTTCAGAATCGTTTGGAACGTACATTTTTCCGTTCATTTTAAGCGGTTTCATCAAGAAATTATCCAACTCAAAATCAGTTTCATTAAAACGAACTTTTCGTGCTCTAATCAATTGTTGATCTTTTACCACAAAAAACATCGAATCTAATTTGATATCAAAAGCAGAATATCTGAACGGAATTTTTTTGTCCGCTGTTCGCTCATTGAAACGAACGCCATCAAAATCGATCGAAAAATTAGAAACATTTGCTATATGTTTCTTTCCTGATTGAGAATACAAATTAAACTCGCCATTGTTGATATTCACATTGGAAACATCTATACTTTGCCCAACTTTGGATTGTGCTGTATCTTTTTTGATCGAATCTTTTTTCTCTTTGAGATAATAATTTACAGAAGGATTATTGATATTGATAGAAAGCGCCGCAACTTCTTTTTTGGTAATCAACTTGAAAAAATTAATTCCAACTACATTTATTTCTTTGACTTTTCCTGTTGCGTCAATCGAATCCTTTATCAACAAAGAATCTTTTGGAGAAACTTCGACATTTTTTAATGATAGTGAAGAATTAAAAACGGAAAAACTCAAATCTTCGTAAGTCAGATTATAGGCCGTATCGTTTTTTTCTGCAATGATTTTTGGAAGTCGATCATTCAGAAAATAGGAGATGTAAAAACTTAAAATAAAAAGTACCGCAATAATAGAAATTAAAGCGATACCGATTCTTTTTATCCAACGGTTGTTAATCATTGATATAGTTTGGTTAACAGTGTTAAAAACAATTATTATACCAAATATAACAAAATGTTAAATTTATTCGTTGATATCGTAAATTTCTTTGATATTTTCTAAGATTGTATCGAAGTTTAAATTCAAATCAATTAATTTTCCAGTAAACAAATCGAACACCCAACCGTGTACTTTCAATTCATTTTCCATTGCGCGTTGCACAAAAGGATTTTTTACCACATTTACACATTGTTCTTGTACATTTAGCTCTACCAAACGGTTGTAACGCATTCCTTCGTTTTCGATTGCATTCAATTCTTCTGAATGTAAACGATAAACATCACGAATATTACGTAACCAAGGATTCATAATTCCTAAATCTTTCGGAATCATTGCAGATTTAATCCCACCACAATTATAATGTCCACAAACTACAATATGTTTCACTTTTAGATGTTCTACCGCATAGTCCAAAACAGAAGTGGTATTCATATCCAAACTGATTACCATATTCGCTATATTGCGGTGTACAAAAACCTCTCCTGGCTCCGCTCCCAACAACTCTTCTGCCGTCACACGACTATCTGAACAACCAATGTAAAGCACTTCTGGGTTTTGACCAGCCGAAAGCTTATCAAAATATTGCTCGTCTTGTCCTAAACGTTTATTTACCCACTCTTGGTTGTGTTCAAAAACTTTTTCTAAATTCATAATTTTCTAAATTACATCTTGCACTTCTGGATGTTTACCAACATAAACGCTCACATAACTACAAAATGGTATGATTTTCAACTGATTTTTTCTTGCGTAATCTACAGCTTCTAACACTAACTTTTCTGCCAAACCTTGCCCTCTCAATTCGGGATTAACACCTGTATGATTAATCAACATTTGTTCTTCTTTCAGCATAAAAGTTAATTCGCCAACTTCTTTATTATTCTCATCAAGAAGTATAAAAACGCCATTTTTTCCTTCTAAATTCAATTCAATTTTCATAGAATATTATTTTAAATTCAAATTAATCTTTTTGGATGAAATTTGGTCAAAAAGATTTGTTAAAAGTCTCGATATACAAGACAAATTTACGGGTGAAAAGTTTTTAATTCAAAGAAAATTTAAACAAATCATAACAATCAATTTACAATCATCTTTCTGTTTGATACTCAACAACAAACCATTCTATATAATATTTAATGTATAGGTTTGAGTTTTTTACTTGATTATTTATTACATTTGTTAGATATTTTAAGGAAATATTCTTCATATGAAATTTATTGTATCGAGCAACACGTTATTAAAAAATGTTAACTTAATCGGAGGAGTTATTAACTCTAATAATACTTTACCAATCCTTGATAATTTTTTATTCGAATTGGATGGTAGCCAATTAACTATCACTGGTTCTGATTTAGAAACAACAATTTCAACAACTTTAGAAGTTGAGTCTAATGATAATGGAAAAATTGCAATTCCATCAAAAATCTTAACTGACACGTTGAAAACTTTCCCAGCGCAACCGCTTACTTTTATCCAAAAAGAAGGAAATACGTTGGAAATTGTTTCAGAACAAGGAAATTATCAGTTAGCATTTGAAGACGCAAACGAATATCCTCAAACGCCAGATATCGAAGACGCAAGCTCTACAACTCTTAGCGCAAGCATTTTATCAGAGGCAATTATCAAAACTATTTTTGCGACAGGAAACGACGAATTACGTCCTATTATGACAGGAGTTTTCTTCCAAGCAAATGCAGATATTTTCCGTTTTGTTGCTACAGATGCGCATCGTTTGGTAAAATATACACGCAACGGCTTAGACAATTTACAAGCTGCTGAATATATTATGCCGAAAAAACCACTTAACTTATTGAAAAATATTTTAGGAGGAAATAATGACGATGTAACAATCGAGTATAACAATACAAATACACGTTTTTCATTCCAAAATATCGTGTTAACTTGTCGTTTGATTGATGGTAAATATCCTAATTATGAAGCGGTAATTCCAAAAGAAAATCCAAATGTATTAACGATTAATAGAAACTTATTCTTAACATCTTTGAAACGTGTGGCAATTTTCTCTAACAAAACAACAAACCAAGTTCGATTAAAATTAGTTGGAAATTCATTGACAATTTCTGCTGAAGATATCGATTTTGCAAACAAAGCAGAAGAAAGACTTCCTTGTGATTACAATGGAACAGACTTACAAATCGGTTTCAATTCTCGTTTCTTAATCGAAATGTTGAACAATTTACAATCAGAAGAAATAACATTGGAAATGTCTGAGCCAAATCGTGCAGGAATCATCAAACCAGTTGATGGACTTGAAGATGGCGAAGAAATCTTAATGTTAGTTATGCCAGTTATGTTAAACGCATAATCAAAAAGAATACATAAAATTCATTTATACAATACAATGAAAATTTCATACAATTGGCTAAAAACCTACATTGATACAGATATCACACTTGATGAAGTGTCTGCTACACTTACAAGTACAGGTCTTGAAGTAGAAGGTGTAGAGCAAGTAGGTGGAGCTAAAAATTATTTGGAAACCGTATTAGTGGGTAAAGTTTTATCGGCTGTACCTCATCCAAATGCAGATAAATTAAAAGTTACTAAAATAGATTTAGGAGACGGAAAAGAAACACAAATTGTTTGTGGTGCTCCTAATGTTGTGGAAGGTCAAAATGTACCTGTGGCAACTGTCGGAACGGTTTTACCTTCACCAGATGGTGAATTTAAAATCAAGAAGGCAAAAATTCGTGGTGAAGAATCTTTCGGAATGATTTGTTCTGAAGTAGAATTAGGAATTGGTACAGATCATTCTGGTATTTTGGTTTTACCAGAAGATTTAAAACCTGGAACTTCTACGTTCGACCTTTTCGGAAAAAATGATGAAGTTGACCACGAAATCGAAATTGGTTTAACGCCAAATCGTGCGGATGCAATGTCACATTTTGGTGTAGCGCGTGATTTACATACGGCCCTTAAAACTCGTGATATCGCGTCAACATTCAAAACATATGATGTATCAAATTATCCTACGACAGATTTCGGAAAAAATCCTATTTCTATCGAGGTTAAAGATACAGAAGCAGCGCCTCGTTATGCAGGTATTTACTTAAAAAATGTAAAAGTTGCTGAGTCGCCAGATTGGTTAAAAAATCGTTTAAAAGTTATAGGATTATCGCCAATTAATAATGTGGTTGATATTACCAATTATATTTTACACGATTTAGGTCAGCCTTTACATGCTTTTGATGCAGCTAAAATTGAAGGAAATAAAGTAATCGTTCAGAAATTAGCAGAAGGAACAAAATTCACAACTTTAGATGGCGTTGAACGTACATTAAAAGGACATGAATTGATGATTTGCAACGAGAATAATCCAATGTGTATTGCTGGAGTTTTCGGAGGAAAAGATTCTGGAGTTTCGGATGCAACGACAACTATTTTCTTAGAATCAGCATATTTCGAGCCAGTAACAATTCGTAAAGGAGCGAAAGCACATGCATTAAATACGGATGCTTCTTTCCGCTTTGAACGTGGAATTGATCCTAACATAACTATCGACGCGTTGAAAAAAGCTACGATGATGTTAGTTGAAATTGCTGGTGCTGAAATTGCATCTAATATTGATGATATTTATGAAAATCCAATTCAAAACTTCAATGTAAAATTACGTTTACACAAAGTGGTTGAATTATTAGGAGTTGAAATTCCAGAACATAAAATCAAATCGATTTTAGAAAATTTAGAAATTAAAATTTTGTCAGAAAATGATGGAATTTTAGATTTAGAAGTTCCAGCTTATCGTGTAGATGTACAACGTGATGTGGATTTGATTGAAGATATTTTAAGAATTTATGGATACGATAATATCGAAATTCCTTCAAAATTCTCGTTTTCTTATGTTCCAAATCAAAAAGTTAGTCCAGATAAAATCGAAGATTTTATTGCGCGTCAATTGATTTCTTTCGGATTCAATGAAGCGATGAATAACTCGTTAACGAAAAAAGAATACGAACAAGTTTTCTTTTATCCAGAAGGAGAAAGTGTTGCCATGTTAAATCCACTTTCAGCTGATTTAGCTGTAATGCGCCGCACTTTGTTGAATGGTTTATTAGAAAATGTTGCGTTTAATATCAACCGTCGTAATTCGGATGTTAAATTATTCGAATTTGGGAAAATTTACCGCAAAATTGATGGTATTTACGAAGAAAATAAATGTTTAGGAATCGTTCTTTCAGGAAACTTTAATAGCGAATCGTGGATAGGAAATTTACGTAAAGCTTCATTTGCTGATTTGAAAGGTTTGATTAAACAAATTTTTGTTCGATTAGATATTCAAATTACAGATGAGTTACCTGCAAAAGATGATAATTTCTTAGATGGAATTGAATTTGTTTCTGCTCAAAAATCATTAGGAAAACTTGGAATCATCAGCAAAAAATTAGCAAAAAAATTAGGCGTTAATCAAGATGTTTTCTTTGCTCAATTAAATTGGGATGCAATGGTTGCTTTAGCAAACAAACACGATTTGAAATACAAAGAAATCTCTAAATTCCCAGGTTCTCGTAGAGATTTAGCTTTATTGCTTGACTCTTCTGTGAAATATGAAGAATTGTACAAAGCGACAAAAGAAGTGAAAACGAATTTGTTGAAAGCCGTTAATTTATTCGACGTTTACGAAGGAGATAAATTGCCAGCTGGTAAAAAATCGTATGCTTTAAGTTTTATGATTCAAGACGAAAATAAAACATTAAGCGATCAAGAAATTGATGGTTTAATGAATAAATTAATCAAATTGTATCAAGAAAAATTCAACGCTGAGTTGAGATAAAATATTCCGAAAAATGAAAAAGATTGTAACTTTATTTTCAGCAACTATTTTGATGAGTTTTATAGCAACTTCTTGTTCTACAAGTGCAAGTACTGCTAAAATTAAACCTAAATCGGAAGTTTCGATTTCAAATCAAAATTGGTATTTGATCAACGATAACAACGTAGTAAAAGGTTTGTACGATAAGGACGTAATGTTGATTATTGACGAAGCGAATTCGACTGTAAGTGGTTTTGCGGGTTGCAACAATTTCAATGCTGCTTTTACAAAAGTTAGCGGCGTAACAAGCTTTGTTAATTTTTCTGAAACTAAAATGGCTTGTCCTAATTTGCAAGAAGAAAAAGCATTTTTATCGATGTTGAAAAGTGTAAATCGTTACGAAGTTTCTGGAAAAGAATTACATCTTTACAAAGGAAATATCTTGTTATTAACATTTAAAACTTTGTAAGTTTTAATCATTTATAAAATCAAAAAGCGCTCTACGAGCGCTTTTTTTGTGGTTTATATTATTTATTTTGGACTTCTTTATTTTCTTCAACTGCTTGTTGAGCTGTAGGAGAAATTGCTTCATCACTTTGCTTGAAACCAATTTTAGTAATTGGAATTTCTTTTGATGATAAATAAAACTCTAAATCAGCATTTAATTCAATCAGACGATGCGGAAAATCTTGTCCAACATTTTGCTTGGCTTCTGTTAAGAAAATTGCACAATGTTTTAAATAATCAGGCGTTAATTTCGATTTTGCTTCTTGGAAAGCCGAAAACAGCACCTTTTCTGTCATCACAATATTTTTCGTTTCATCTTTTCTATACAACGCGTACAAACGTTTTTTAAGCGATTGTGTAAAATCAATCATCATTGTGTTTGAAAAAAGTCTCATTTCAGCCGCATAAGGCGTCCAGAAATCTTTGTTCAACGCATTTTGATTTTTCAAAATTGATAATAACGGAGAATCTTGCGCCAAATTTGCAGTCATGTGGTGTAAAAGTAATTGTTTGCGCTCGTCAAAAGTTGGAGGAAAAATAGGAATATGTAAATCAAAACGACCAGGTGCAACGATTTCATCATTCAAATTTGCTAAAGATTCAACAGCTCCAACAATCAAAAGTTCTTTCGTATCATTTTTCTGAATATGTCTAAGAACGGAATAAAACAAATCGACCATTTCGGGATAAATGGTATTTACAGAAGTAGAATGTAATATTTCGTCGAACGAATCAATAAACAATAATGTTTTAGGTTGATTCATCTTTTTTGAAAGAAAATCGGAGAATTTATTCTTTTTGTTATCAAAATTCCCAACTAAATAATCATTGAAAATATGTACAAATTCGTAACCAATCATATCCGCTATTTTCTTTGCCCAATATATTTTCCCACTACCTGGAGGTCCATACAAAATCAAGCCAGCAGGTTTTGAGATTCCCCAACTTTCTCCTTGATCTTTGCTAATAAATGGATCTAACATATCAGTCATATAAAAATACAAATCGGTATAACCAACTAAACTTTTACCAGAAAAATCTTCGCATTGCGGAAATGCTTTTTCTATAAACGGATATTTTCCCCCAATGTAAGAATGAATCAAATAACTTGACACTCCCGTTTTCATCTGCTTTGCAACCTCGGCAGGAATTCCATTTGTTACAAAAAAATGAAGCACTTCTTCTTCTTTCGCTCCAATTGTTTTAGCGATTTCTTCTATTGTTTTTTCTTTGGAATAATCTTCGGCATATCTTTTTAAGAAATCTTTATTCTCTTCCGAAAATGTTATAAATTGTTGTGTTACATTAAAATTTTCGTCAATACAAAAACTCAAATCAATATTAAAATCATTGATAAAATTCTGTAAACTTCCTAAAGATATTTCGAGTTGATTAGATAAATCTTTTAATTTCATTCTGTTGGCTTGTTCTAATTTCTATTAAAAATAAAGATTAATTCGTGAACTAAACCATTTTAAGTTCTAAACTTCTGTTAAAGGAACAAGCGCATCTATAGATGCGCTTGTTCCTTTTAATTGTATATTTTATAATTATTTACAATTTAGATGAATTAAGATAATCTTCCATTTCTTCTTTATTTGCTTCATCAGATTCGTCTTTTAGAACACGATGAGCCACTTTACCTACAGTTAAACCTTGAATAACGATTGAAAATAAAACAACGATGTATGTAATCTCTAATAACAAATCTTTCCATTCCGAATTTGGCATCGAAAGAACTAATGCAATTGAAACTCCTCCACGAATTCCTCCCCAAACCAAGACAATAAGTGAACCTTTAGAAAAAGTGTTTTTTCTTAAAATAGTACGAGCTGGAATAACAATTGATAATGTTCGAGATAATAGGACTATAAAAATTGTGGCAATTCCTAATAGAATTTGATCCATTAAATCTTCTATTAACAACAATTCGAAACCTATAAAAAGGAATAAAATGGCATTCATTACCTCATCAATAAGCTCCCAAAATTTGTTTAAATAATCTTGAGTTGTTTTACTCATTGCGAATTTCTTTCCATAATTTCCGATTATTAAACCTGCGATAACCATAGCTAAAGGACTAGAAATATGAAGTTCTTTTGCAATCAAAAATCCTCCCATTACAATCGACAATGTAATTAAAGCTGAAACTTTATAATCATCAATTTTTTTCATCGAATTAGACGCTGTAAATCCAAGTAATAATCCAAGTAAGATTCCGCCTCCGGCTTCCATTAAAAATAATTTTGAAACACTTGAAAAATCAGCATCAAAGCTTGGATTAGTTGCTATTTGTAAAACTACTGCGAACATTACAACGGCCACACCATCATTAAACAGTGACTCTCCTGTAATTTTTGTCTCAATAATTTTAGGAACTTTTGCTTGTTTCAAAATTCCTAATACAACGATTGGATCAGTTGGTGAAATTAATGTTCCGAACAATAAACAATAGATATACGGAATTTGAATACCAAAATATGGCGCAATGTAATATAAAATTACTGATATAATAAATGCTGATAATACTACTGATATTGTAGCATAAGTAGCAATTGTCCATCTCAAGTTTTTCAAATCGAGAATATTAACGTGCATTGCGCCTGCAAAAAGCAGAAAATTAAGCATTGCGCCCATCAATATTTCATTGAAGTCTAAACTATTAAAGAGTTGAAACATGTCTTTTGTAGCATCAGGAAAATAGCTATCTCCCAATAAACGGATAGCGATAGATACTAACATGGCGATAATCATAATTCCAATTGTTCCAGGTAATTTTAGGAATCGAAGGTTTGCATAAGAAAATAATGCAGCAAGAACAATTAGAACCGAAAAAGAATAATATAGTTCCATTGGTATTGATTGATTAAAATTTGGAAAAAGTTACAAAAAAAGAGCCACTATAAAGTGGCTCTTTCTATATTAAGACACTGTACCAAAAACTGTGTAAGTATAAAATTCTGCTTGGGTTAGGTTCTACTTTTTAGAGTCTAACCCTTTCTTGATATAGGATTAAAAATTGATCAATAATAACTCCCC
>NZ_JACAGG010000027.1:33185-39318 GCF_030324375.1 Empedobacter sp. R132-2 | reverse complement strand
GAAAAACTCCTTATGAAATACTAAAATTAAAACTAAAATAATTATATTTAAAGTCTACGAAGTCATGAAGTACGACAACAAATTATTGGAGAATATTCGGATCATATGACAACCAATACATACGTTTGGTACGAGAAAAATCGTAAAAATGCAGATGAGGTTCATTCGCATGACTATTTCCAATTGAATTATGTTGAAGAAGGTTACCAATATTTTTATATCGAACAAAAGATTTATTTAGTTCCTCAAAATCAAGTGATTTGGATTCCTGCAAATAAGCTACATCGTACAACTTCCGAGGCGAAAACGGTCAATCCAATGTTGATTTTATTTAAAGAAGTTTTTAAGGAAGATTTTTACAACGATATCCATGTTTTTGTTGCACCGCCGATTCTAAAGGAAATGATGTTATACGCTTCAAAATGGAATAAATTTTTGGTTGAAGAGGAGGAGCAAAAGATTTTCTTAAATTCGATGTTGTATAGTTTGCCTCATTTTTGCGATGAAAACCATAATCTAGAATTGCCAGTTCTTGTTGATAGACGTTTAATTCCTGTAAGTGAATATATTCATTCTCATTATACACAAATTTTAATCTAAATGAATTAGCAGATAAAGCGAATATGTCTGCTCGAAATTTGCAACGAATTTTCAAACAAGAAACAGGAATTACACTTCAAAAATATATGCAACTTGTCCGAATTCTAAGAAGTATTGAATTAATAGATACCAATAATTTTACATTGAGCGAAATCGCTTATAAAGTCGGTTACAAAAGTTTGTCTGCTTTTACAGCGTCTTATTTTGCTGTTACGAAAACAAAACCTAAACGAAAATAATTCGTTTTAATTTCGTTCAATTTTTACTTTCCTTAATTTAATTCTTTAACAATTAAATTGATTAATAATGTTTTAACATCTCATTCTTTTATCAGAATTAGAAGACGAAGCTCGATTTTTATCACTATTCAATAAATTAATTTAGAATAAATAAAAATAAATTAAAAAATTCGTTTACATTTGTCTTATTAATTATTAGACTAATTCTAAATAATAAAATTAAGGACAAATGAAGAGGCGCTTTTTTCTACTAAGCTTACTTACAACACTAATTCTACAGGCTCAAGAAATTAATTCGTTTCCAAAAGATTCGACGATTAATTTGGAACAAACCGTGATTTCTGGGCAATATAATGCGCAATCGGTCAAGAAATCTATTTACGAAGTAAAAGTGATTTCGCAAGAAATGATCGAGAGACAAGCAGGAAACACATTGGCAGATGTTTTAAATCAAACATTGAATATGAATATTATTCCGAGTTCTTCTACAGGAAAATCGACGGTGCAAATGTTTGGTTTGGATGCACAATATTTCAAAATTTTGGTGGACAATATTCCATTAGTTAACGACGAAGGTTTAGGGAATAATACCGATTTAACGCAGATTAACTTAGATGATATTCAACAAATAGAAATCGTAGAAGGTGCGATGGGAGTGGAATATGGAGCAAATTCTATTGCGGGAGTAATCAATATTATTACTAAAAAAGGAGGGAAGAATAAATTTGATATTTCTGCGACTTTGCAAGAGGAAACAATTGGAGATGAATACAATTGGAAAAATAAAGGAAGACATATACAATCCTTGAAAATCGGGCATAAATTTTCAGACAAAATCTACGCTAATTTAAGTTTTTCACGTAATGATTTTCAAGGATTTTTTGATGATAAAAAAGGAAAGAATTATCCTAATAATGACGGATTGAGAGGATACGAATGGTTGCCAAAAGAACAAAATGCAGCAAAGGCATTTGTTCAATATAAAAAAGACAATTATCGTTTGTTTTATAAATTCGAATATTTCAACGAAGAAACTAAGTATTACGATCCCAATCCAACTCTTGCACCGAATGCGCCAACTGCGACGGTAGATTATTTTGGAAAAGATAGAGTGTACACAACAGATCGTATTTACAATCACTTAAATGCTTCAGGACGATTTAGAAAAGCAATTAATTATGATGTTTCGTTTTCGTATCAAGAACAAAAAAGAAAATTGAAATCGTATAATTATGAAATTCTTGAAGGTGTTGAACATGATGTAAACAAATTCGAATATGAAAGTCGAAAAGTGTATTATTCGAAAGGGATGTTCAGCAATTTTATCAATAAAAATGATTATTTCGATTTTCAATTTGGTTATGAAATCGATCAAACAAAAGGTTTTGCTTCAACTTCGGCAGGAGAATTTTTCCAAAAACCTATAGAAAGAAAATTAGGAACGTATGATTTTTTTGCTTCTTCTGAAATTAATCTAAATGATAAACTTTCGTTTCGTCCAGGCGCTCGCGTGATGTTTTCGGAGCAATTTGATAAGCAGTATGTGATGAGTTTGAGTGCGAAATATCTATTTGGAAAACAATGGGAATTGCGCGCGATTGTTGGTACTTCACCACGTTTGCCAAATTATGAGGAAATGTATTCGTATTTCGTAGACGTCAATCATAATGTGCAAGGAAACGAAAATCTGAATCCAGAAAAAGGAGTTTCTGCTTTTGTTCACTTAAAAAAGAATTGGTATATCGGAGAAAATAATTCATTAGAGCAAAAAGTATCGTTGTGGAAAATTAATCTGAAAGATAAGATTGATTTGATTGTTGTCGAAGAATCTCCATTGAAATATCAATATCGTAATATTGATAATTACGATGTACAAGGTATTACGTATTTGAATCAATTCAAAGTCCATCAATTTTCGGGAGGAGTTGGTTTTACGTTGACAGGCATCAAGCAAGATATTGATGAAGCAGTTGCTGTAAATTCAGTTAAAAATAAATATTTCTATTCAACGCAAATCAATGCAAATGTTTCGTACACTTTGCCAAAAACCAATACAATTTTCTCACTTTTCTATAAATACAATGGAGCTCAAGAGCAATTTGTCTTGAAAAATAATCCGTCAAATACAAGTGAACAAATTTTAGTAAAAGGTAAACAAGAAGCTTTTAACTGGATAGATGCGTCAATAAGACAAAGTTTTTGGAACAAAAAACTTAGTTTAACAATTGGTGCAAGAAATCTTTTTGATGTAAAGTATTTGAACAGTTCATCTGGAAATGATGGTGCGCATAGCCAAGGTTCTACAAGTATTTTGTATGGATATGGACGTTCGTATTTTGCTAAACTTACCTTCAATTTAGGAATTAATTAATCAAAAAATCATGAAAAAAATATTTATATATATCCTATTGTTTAGTCTTTCTTTTTTGTGGTCATGTAATGATGAAAACAATCCAATTGGACAAGATTTTGTTGTTGCTTTTAAGGATGCAAGCATCGATTTTAGTAAGATTGATAATGAGAAAACAATAAATCTAATTTATTCTAAAGTTGCAGAACAAGATGGACAAATTCATATTAAAATAACCGAAGATAAAGCTACTTATAATGTTGATTATTCAACTTCTGTTGCAGTTACAAATCAAGAAATTATTATACCAATCAAAAAAGGTGAAACGTCAACAAGTTTTACGTTTAAGAATTTGATTTATCCATTTGATCGTTCTGATAAAACGATTCACTTTGAAATTACAAAAATTGATTATCCATCAGCGATTATTCAAGGATATTCGTCAACAAAAATCTCTTTCGAAAATTCGATTGGAGGAACAATGGATGTGGAAATTGGCGGACCAAATGAGCAATATCAAGTTTATGTAGACTTAAGTAAAGGAACGCAAACAAAGGTAAAAAGAGATTCTTGGGATTTAGGGTTTTATAATGGAACAAATTTCCGCGTGATGTTAAATACTTCTATTTATATGGCGGTAAAAGCGTTGGACGAAACCGATTTGTCGAAAGTAACAAAAGCATCGGTTGGGAAATTAATCAACGAAGTTGCGGTAGGTACATTTACAGATTCGAACAAAGAATATGTTGACGATCCTGCTGGAGATATTTTGAAAACAGCGATTGGGGAAATTAAAGAGTCGGATAATCCAGTTTATTTACTGAATTTGGGTTACGAAGTGGGAACTTCAACGCCTGCGGTTGGTTCGGCAGCTGTTGCTGGAAATTCGCGCGGTTGGAAAAAAGTGAAATTCATCAAAGAAGACGAGCAATATGTGATGCAATATGCAGATTTGGATGATACGACTTACAAAGAAAAAGTAATTGCAAAAACGACAACGTACAATTTTGTTCACTTCAGTTTTACGACGAATGATCTTGTAAATGTTGAACCTTCAAAATTAGAATGGGATCTAAACTTTACAGTTTTTACTAATCTTATTACAGGAAATGGTTCGTATGGATATTCGGATTATGTGGACAATAATTTGAAAGCGGGTGCAAAAGCCTATCGTGTAGATGTAACCAATGAAATTACCTACGAAAAATTTAATGAAACGATGATTGATGAAACAAAATTTTTAGACGATCAGCGTGCAATTGGTGATTCTTGGCGACAAGTTACTGCACCTCAAAAATTATTTTCGGATCGATTTTATATCATCAAAGATGCAGAAAATAATTATTACAAAATTAAAATGTTAGCTTTTCTGAATGCTTCTGGTGTGAGAGGTTATCCAAAATTTGAATATAAACTTATCAAATAAATTTATCATAAACATACTCATTATTAGTGGTTAGAATGCGTCAATCCGAGTCATACGGGTCAGAGTGTAATCTCTCGGATTGACTGTTCTAATTCTGATTAACAATTAAAAAATTATTATATCATGAAAAACAAATTTACACTTTTAGCATCAATCATTCTAACATCTGTTGTAATAAATGCTCAAACCATAAAAGGCGAAGTTACTATGGGTGCTGGTTATACAAATGATGTTTATTACGGATTGGCAGACCAATCGACGAATTCTGTAAATAGAAACGATTGGGAGATATCATTTTATCGAAAATCGAATATGTCTACAGGAATTAGAGTAAACGATGGCGCAGGGATAGAAGTTTACGAAGCGTCGAATGATGTCTCAAAATGGAATAGTATTGATGTTGCTAATTTATCTACGTGGACAGCTTTGTACAATTCGGACACAGATTGGCAAAAAGGCGCTTTCAATAATGGTTCTGCGACATATGGTTGGGGTAATTATAGTATTGCAAATCATTACGTAAATGGTTCAATCATTTTTGTATTGAAATATGCAACAGGAGAATATGTGAAATTGAAAATAGATAATTTTGCAGCTCCTTTAGGCGAATATAATTTTACGTATTCTAAATTGACAAATGGAACTTGGTCGGCTGATACAAAAGTAAATCTTGCGCATAAAACCAATCCAACAAATTTGTTCAATTATTATAGTTTATTGACTGATAAAGCAGTTACACCAGAGCCAGACCAAAGTAAATGGGATTTGAAATTTACAAAATATGTTACACCACTTACAACGAATGAGGGTGATGTTGTGATGTATACGGTAACGGGAGTTTTGCAAAGTGATTTGATCAAAGTGGCGAAAACAGAATCTGGAAATCCTACTGATGATATGGCTTATGTAGCAGATATTAATGCAGTTGGATATAATTGGAAAACCTTATCGGGTTGGTCTTATGTAGTGAATCCTACGAATCATTTTATCAAAAATACATCTACAAATCAGATTTATAAATTGGTTTTCAAAACGTTTGAAGGATCTTCTACAGGAAAAATAACATTCGATTACGAAAATGTAACAGCTAATTTAGGAACAACAGAATTAGCCAAAACGAAGTTTGATATTTATACCGCTTCTCAACCGAAAACAATTGGTTTGGTGTACAATTCGCAAGAAGCGAAATCGTCTCCATTAAATATTCAAATTTATGCGATAAATGGACAATTGGTGCATCAGGAAAGCTATCAACCAACTTCATCATTTACAAATAAAACAATACAATTAAGTAAACTTTCGGCTGGAATTTACATCGTAAAAATACAATCTGCCGATAAAGTTGAAACGAAAAAAATAGTTTTGAAATAAAGTTTTGAGTACTTTATTTGTCTCTTTGTGTGAGGTCGTCTGGAAAGACGACCTTTTTTATTAGAGTTGGATGTATATAACTTCGTAGGCATTCTTCCAAAGTAAGTCTGTTTATCCTTACCCGAGTCCTCGGTTTATTACAAACAT
>NZ_JACAGG010000027.1:0-33085 GCF_030324375.1 Empedobacter sp. R132-2 | reverse complement strand
AGTTGTTTTACTTTACCTGAGTCCTCGGTTTATTATAAACATAGTTGTTTTACCTTACCTGAGTCCTCGGTTTATTATAAACATAGTTGTTTTACTTTACCTGAGTCCTCGGTTTATTATAAACATAGTTGTTTTACCTTACCTGAGTCCTCGGTTTATTACAAACAGGTCTGTTTATCCTTACCCGAGTCCTCGGTTTATTATAAACACAGTTGTTTTATCTTACCCGAGTCCTTGGTTTATTATAAACAAGTCTGTTTTTAATTGTTTGTACATTGATAATTATAAAATCAACCTTTACTTTTTACTTTGTGGATATCTTATGATAGATACGCTACTATTTATACAAAGCATATCTATATAGAAAAAGGAAAATAATAAAAAACCCGATTAACATTTTCTATTAATCGGGTAAAATTTAGTGTGAAATATAAGATTTGGTTAGATTCTTCTTAATTCAATTCAGCAACAATTTCGCGCCATTGCTCCAATTCAGGAATACCTGGTTTTCTTTTCCCAAAGAATTGAACAATAATTTCTCCTTTATCGTTAAATACCTCAATCGCTGTTACGATACCGTCTTCAGTAGGTTTTCTAACAATCCAAGTCGAGGCAATTTTTGACATATCCAAGTGCATATTAAAATCTGGATCCAAAATATTGAACCAGTTTTCGTGCCACATCGTACGTTTAATTTCACCTGTATGAATCTGAATATTTCCTTTGTTTCCTGTGAAAACCATGATTGGTGTTTGCAATTCGGCAGATTTTTCTAAGAATTGAACAATTGCTTCATTTGAAATTTGTTTTGCATGATAATCTGTCGGAGCCAAACGCAACGCTTGTGTACGTGTAACTCCGAATTTGCGTAACATTGTAAAGAAATTGTGCGTGTCTTTCAACTCAACCCAAGCTTGTTGAAAACCTTCAACATCAATCTCGTTATCAGATTTTTCTGTAACATTATTTTCGATGATTTCTGTTGCAGGAATTGCTTGTTGTTCTTCGTCTTTGTATTTCTCAACCAATGCATCAAATGCTTCTACATTGCTTTGCGGAACCAAATATATTTTGTGAATTGCTTCACCATCTTTTCCGAAAAATTGTAAACTTTTGCGTTCTCCATGTTCAGATTTTTCTACAACTGCAAAAGCGGTTTTCCAATGATTCAAGAAAATTCGCATATCAATATCTTCCCCAACAAAAAGTTGTGCGTGAGGTGAAGAAAAATCAGGATTTAGGTAAATACCTTTGCGTTCGTGTACACATTCGTTGTTGCGCGTCAAAGCCATCACTTTTCCAAGTGATTCTATTTCTTGTAAAATCGCAGCAAATTCAGGTTTTAATTTTGTAACATTATCGCCTAATTGTGTTGCTAAAAGTTCCATTTCGCTAACGCCAAGTTCTTTCGCTGCGTTACGTATTCTAATTTTAGGTTGATTTGCTTTCAAATCTTTCCATTGTTGTTTTAAATCTGTAAGTGTGTTCATTGTAATTGTTTTTTTACCGAATAAAATAAGTGGTTTTTGGTCGATTGGATTTTTACAAATGGTACAAGGAAATCTATAAATTTTGGAAATGATTTCTGGTCGGAAAACCTTTTCTGGACTATCTTGATAAACAATTTTTCCTTTGTTCATCAAGATCACTTCATCAGCAAACTGAGAAGCCAAATTAAGGTCGTGCATCACCAAAATTACTAAGTTTCCTTTTTGTTTAAAATCATTCAGAATTTCTAACAAATTAAATTGATGAGAAACGTCCAAATTATTCAAAGGTTCGTCTAATAATAGTAGTTTTTGATTGACTTCATTCTCCAATTGCACAAAAACGCGCGCCAAATGTACACGCTGTTTTTCGCCACCAGAAAGATGAATGTAATCCCTGTCTTTTAAATGATTGATATCGGTTTTGGTCATCCAATAATCAACAGCATCGATGTCTTGTTGTTGAGGTGAATTTTGGAAATATGGATAACGTCCCATCAGCGCAACTTCCTTCACTGTTAGTGGAATATCAGTTGGTTGATGTTGCGAAAATTTAGCTTTATGTTGCGGTAAATCTTCTTTTTTCCAATTTTTTAAGGCAATGTCTTTTAGTCGAATTAGGTTAGCATTTGGTTCAATTTCATTCGCGATATAGCTCAATAAAGACGATTTTCCAGCACCGTTTGGTCCAACGATTGCAATCATTTTTCCTACTTTTGCATCAAACGAAATCGTATCTAAGATCTTGAATGATTTGTGTTGATAATTAATATTTTCTACCGCTAACATTACAATGATTTTTTATAATTCATTAAAATTGAAATAAAAACTGGCGCTCCCATTAATGAAGTTAAAATTCCGATTGGAATTTCGGATGGAGCAACTAATGTTCGACTAATTGTATCTGCAACAATGACTAATATCGCGCCTAAGAATGCAGATAATGGAAGAATTATCACATAATTTGATTTGAAGACTAATCGTAAAATATAGGGAACGATTAACCCTACAAATCCGATTGTTCCTGTAAAAGAAACAATTGTACCAACCAATAAAGCTGAAAAAACGATGATTTGTTTTTTTGTTTTCTCGACATTAATTCCCAAATGTTCAGCATCTTTTTCGCCCAACATCATCGCGTTTAATATTTTTCCTTTTCCAATTAAAAAGTAAAAACTGATGCTAATAACAATTCCTAAAATTAAGATTTTGTCCCAGTTAGCACTTGCAATGCTACCTAATGTCCAAAATGTTAGATTGCGTAATTCTTCTTCTGTAGATAGATATGTTAAAAGTCCTGTTGCAGAACCGCAAAGCGCAGAAATTGCAACACCAGCCAATAACAAAATGGTGATATTTGTTTTTTGATGATGCGAAGAAATTTTATACACAAAAACTGTGGAACACATAGCGCCGACAAATGCCATCAAACTAAGCAATGAGTAATGGATAATTTCTGGAACAAAATCTTTGATATATCCTCCCAAAACAATCGTAATTGCAGCAAATAAAATACTTCCTGATGTAATCCCAATCAAGTCTGGAGATGCCAATGGATTTTTGAAAATACCTTGTAGACAAGTTCCTGCAACTGCCAAACCAGCACCTACCAAAATAGACATAATAATACGTGGTAATCGTAAATCGAAAAGCACATAATAATCGCTGTCGTTGATAGCAGTTCTATTGGTAATCGCTTTATTGATGATGGATAGGATGGATTCGTTAAATTGATAAACACCCAAGAATAATGCAAGAATTGCAAGACCAAAGATGCTTAAACTTAACAAAGAAAGATGTATTCTGATTTGCGGATACATATTGTTTTAGACTTTTTTATTTTTGAAGTAATTGATTTAATTGCGCTGCTGCTTGCCCGACACGTGGTCCAAATCCAGAAACCAATTGACCATCCATCGCGATGATTTTTTTGTTTTTTCCTGCATTTGTAGAAGCTACACCTTCTAATTTTAATACGCCGTCAACGCCACCAATACTTTCTAAGCCTTTGTCAAACATCAAAATATAATCAGGATTTGATTTTACAACTGCTTCTGGTGTTAATGGTTTGAAATCTTCAAATTCTGTAATGGCATTTTGTCCACCAGCAATTCCAATAATTTTTTCCATTGGTGTGTTTGTTCCAGCAACCATCAAATTTCCTGCTCCACGAGCGTAAATGAACAATACTTTTGGTTTTGTAGCCAAAGGTTTTACAGCTTTTAAATCTGTATCAATTTTAGTAGTAATAGCATCAAAATCTTGTTTATTTAGAGAAGTTGCAACCGTTTTTACTAACTCTTTCGTTCCTTCAACTGAATAATCTTGTTTTACAATTTCAGTCTGAATTCCAGCATTTTTTAGTTGTGCAATTTGTTCTGGATTCAAGTCTTTATCCGTTGCATATACTTTTGTTGGTTTCAAAGCCAATAAAGCCTCGATTGACAAAGAACGAGTATGTCCCAAATCTGTCGCTTTTTCCTTTACAGAAGTAGGGTAAGTACTTGTTACATCAACACCAACAAGGTTATTTTCTTCTCCTAAATCAGCTAAAATTTCAGTAATCGCTCCATTTAAAGAAACAATTTTTTCTTTCGAAATAGTATTCTCTGTTTTTACTTCTTCAGTCGATTCATTTTTTGCTTCTTTATTCGTGCAGCTTGCTAATAGCGCTAAGATTGCAGTAGAAATAAATAGTTTTTTCATTATTATTTGTATTAAGTCTAAATTAAAATACAAATATTAGGAAAAAGATTTAGTTAGGCAATATTTATTTAGAATAATTTAAAATAAATATTGTGATTATAGATAACTGATTAATTGATAATGATTTTATTTGAAGGTTTGTTGCTAACAAAAAAAAGAATGTGATGTTGAAACGAGTTCAACATGGCGATGATTTGTTTTAAATAAATGAATATTTCCTCTCTTGAAAGGTGATAAGTGGAGCGTAAACAATAATTATTAAAGTACCTAAACTTTTAAAATTCCTCTAAAACAACGAGCTGCATAATAAGATTGTGCGCCGTTGTGATAAATAAAAACAGTTCCGTAACGATAATCGCCAAATATAGCACCGCCTAATTCTCTAATTTTTTCAGGTGTTTTTAACCAACTTGAGGTTTTTTGATCGACAATTTCTACAGCTTGCAAGAAACGATATTCTTCTTCGGTCAATAATTCAATTTTCATGCTTTTTGCAACATCTATCGCATTATTTTTTGGTTGATGTTCTTTGCGAGACGTCTGTCCTTCGTAATCATACGCCAAACTTCTACGCTCTTTCGGACTTTCTGCCGAACAATCTACAATATAATACTCGTCTGTTTTATCCTCATAAAAAATAACATCAGGTTCACCACCAGTGATTTCCATTTGATGCAAAGACCAAATTTTTTCAGGTTGATTAATGATTTTCTCTTCAATTTTTAGCCAATCCAAATCTTGATGTCTGTGCATATTTTTCTCAAAACGCTCTTTCAAAATTTGAATGCAGTTATTTTGTTCTGACGGAGTTAGTTCTTTTTGAGGCATTTATTTATTTTTTGATTTTTCTTGTAATATTTGAATGGCACCACTAGCCGAATTAAGAGATAATTGAACGTAAATATTATCTCCTTTCGCACTTCTAATGGCATAAACTCTTACAGGTTCGTTCCAATAATCAATAGAACCTTCTTCGCCTAAAGTTTTATCATTATTGTTAAGATAGTCAGTTTGTTCATTTGTCAACTTTCCATTAAAAATTAAAACACCACCAAGTTTTTTTATATTATCATCAAAGTTTTGAGTAATTTCTTCAACAGACCAATCTTTTGTATCATTATCTTTTTTGCTTAAAAATGCTTTAAAAGTTTTACCAGTTAATTTGACAAAATCATTTTTCTTACCAATAGGGAAATAGATTTCACCAGTTTCATTTTCTAATGGAGAGTTAGTAAATTTCACATTTTCAGGAATTCCAATATGTGGAAATTCTCCAAATTCACTGAAGTTTACATTAGAAACTGGAATGTTTTCTATATTAAATGAATCAGAATTATGATCTGTTTCATTTTTGACTTGTTTATTCGTATTTGTAATTTCTTCTTTTTTTGAACATGAAAAAATAGAACATAAACTTATTGTAAGAATAAATGTTAGAGTTTTGGTAGCTTTCATTTTAAGTGATTTTATTATTATCAAATATATTCAAAAAACAGATGATTTTGGTAATTCATTTATCAAGAATAGGTTAATGAAAAATGATTAATCTGAAAATTATATATATCATCTTCCAAATTGTATAATCTTTTGAAATGAAGTTGTACGAAATTTGTAACATAAGATTTTGTAAATTTAAGTGGATTAAATCGCTCAATTTCGAAGAATATATTATGGAAAATACAAGTAAATTATTTATAAAAAATATGGTTTGTCATCGCTGTAAAGTAGTGGTTGGACGAATTTTGAAGATGAATAACATCGAAACAAATCATATCGAATTGGGAGAAGTTGAATTGAAAAATCCGATTGATGCTGATCAATTAGAATTGGTTCGAAATGAATTGGAAGAAGTTGGTTTTGAATTAATCGATGATAAACGCAGTAAGTTGATTGAACAAATCAAAACATTGATTATTCAATTGGTTCATCAAGAAAATAACGAACTGAAAGTCAATTTATCTGATTATTTGAGCGAACAAACGAAGTTAGATTATAAATATATTTCGAATCTTTTTTCGGAAATGGAAGGGCAAACAATTGAGAAATATTTTATTCAACAAAAGATAGAAAAAGTCAAAGAATTAATGATTTATGATGAATTATCGTTGAGTGAAATAGCATTTCAATTGAATTATTCGAGTGTAGCACATCTTAGTGCACAATTCAAAAAAGTAACTGGTTTAACGCCTTCTGTTTTTAAACAATTGAGCAAACATACGCGTCGACCAATTGATAAAATCTAAATTAAAAATCATGAAAAAGTATAGTTTTTTAATCATCGGAAGTTTTCTTGCTTTTGCTGCAAATGCACAATTTAAAAATCAAGAAACCAAACAATTTCAAGTGAAAGGAAGTTGTGCAAATGCAAAAGAATTAATTGAAAAAGCAGGAAATCAACCTCGAATTTCGAAAGTAGATTTTGACACAACGACTCAAACAGCTTCGATTTCATATAATAAAGCAAAAACAAATTCGAACGAAATCTTGAAAAATATTGCGCTAGCAGGTTTTGATAACTCAGAGTATATGGCGCCTGATGAAGCTTATGCAAAATTGGAAAAAGATTGTCAATATTCTCGGGATAAAAAAATGTTGATGAACCATCAAGAAATGGATCATTCTACTCATAATCAAACTGAAGCTTCTCAACAAAAAAATCAATTGTCACAAGTTTTTGATACTTACTTTTCGTTGAAAGATGCTTTTGTAAAAGCAAATGAAAGTGAAATTTCGAAACAAATTACAGCATTTACTAAATCAATTTCTACTGTAGAAATGGGTAAACTTTCGCATGAATTGCATATGGTTTGGATGGAAGTTTTGAATGATTTAGAAACAACTTCGAAGCAATTATCGCAAGAAAAAAATATTGAAAAACAACGTACAACTTTTGCAAAATTATCAGCGCGAATGTACAAATTAGCTCAAAAAACAAATCTTGGATATACAGTTTATTATCAAAATTGTCCAATGTTTAACGGCGGTTCGAATTGGTTGAGTAAAGAATCAGATATTAAAAATCCTTTCTACGGAAATATGATGTTGACATGCGGAAGCACAGTTGAAACATTGAAATAATAATTAAAAAATAGAATGAAAATGAAGAATTTAAAGATAGTTTTAGGTGTTTCAATATTAAGTGTTTTTGCATTAATATCTTGTCAAAATAAAACAGAAGAACCAACAGTTACTGTTCATGAAGAACAGATGTCAGATATGATGCAACCTTCGCAAACAACGGCTTACAATGTTGGAGATAAGGTTCCGAATAAGCAAGTTTGTATGGTGAACAATGCATATATGGGCAAAGATCAGTTCGAAGTTCCTTATGATGGAAAAACCTATTATGGATGTTGTAAGATGTGTGTAGAAAGAATTCCGAATGATGAAACTGCGCGTAAAGCAAAAGATCCTTTTACAGGAAAAGAGATTGATAAAGCAAATGCGTATATCGTTTTGAAAGATCAGCAAGGAAATGTTGATTATTTCGAAAACGAGGAGAATTATAAGAAGTTTAGTCAGTTATAATAAATCATTCACATGAGGAAATTACTTTTTTTACTTTTAGTTCCTTCGACGATTGCTTTACAGGCTCAAAAACGTGTAGAATATGATTTATATGTACGTGATACTATTGTTAATTTTTCTGGAAAAGAGAAAAGAGCAATCTCAGTAAATGGTCAAATTCCGATGCCTACTTTAGAGTTTACGGAAGGCGATACAGCGGTAATTCGAGTACATAATAAATTGAATGAAGATACTTCGTTGCATTGGCACGGCGTGTGGTTGCCGAATAAGGAAGATGGAGTTCCGATGTTGACGCAGATGGGAATCAAACCTGGTGAAACGTACACGTATTCATTTCCGATTATTCAGAACGGAACGCATTGGTACCACAGTCATTCGGGGTATCAAGAACAAATCGGGATGTACGGTTCGATGATTTTGAAGAAACGCGAAAACGATCCAACTTTCCGAAAAGGAATTGATGATTTACCTACAATTCCTGTGATGTTGAGCGAATGGACTGATTTGAAACCTGAAAATATTCAGCGAATGTTGCACAATGCAAACGATTGGGCGGGAATCAAAAAAGGTTCTACGCAAAGTTATGCTGAAGCAATTCGTGAAGGTCATTTCAAAACAAAAATTACCAGCGAATGGAAACGTATGCTGGCAATGGATGTAAGCGATGTTTATTACGAAAAATTCTTGATAAATGCGCAGAATGAAAGTCAACTGAAACAATTCAAAGCTGGTGATAAAGTACGTTTACGAATTTCGAACGGTGGTGCATCCACTTATTTTTGGTTGCGTTATGCAGGTGGCAAAATTACGGTTGTAGCAAATGATGGAAATGACGTAGAACCTTTAGAGGTTGATCGTTTGATTATTGGCGTTTCCGAAACCTATGATGTGGTGGTGACGGTTCCTGAAGGTGGTTTGTCGTATGAATTTCAGGCAACTTCTGAGGATAGAACGGGTTCGGCTTCGTTGTTCATTGGTGAAGGAAAGAAACAATTGATGGAACCACTTCAGAAATTGAAGTATTTTGAAGGAATGAAGATGATGAACGACATGATGAATATGAACGGAACAATGAACGATATGGGAATGAAAATGAGCTTACAGCAAATGGACATGAACACTGTGATGTATCCTGAAATTTCTGGCGAAGCGAAAAAGAAATCTAAAAAATCAAAGAAAGATTCTGTTGAAAATCATTCAGAAATGGTTGAAATGGATCATTCTTCGCATGGAAATACATCCTCAAACATTACCACTTTAAATTATGGAATGCTGAAAGCGCCTGAAAACACAACACTTCCGAAAGATGCTCCAATAAAAGAAATGCGTTTCGAATTAACAGGAAATATGAATCGTTATGTGTGGAGTATGGATAACAAAGTGTTTTCGGAATCGGATAAAATTCTAGTGAAAAAAGGTGAAATTCTGCGTATTACCTTGTACAACAACTCGATGATGCGTCACCCGATGCATTTACATGGTTTCGATTTTCGTGTCATTAATAAAAATGGTGAATATTCTCCGTTGAAAAACGTGTTGGATATTATGCCAATGGAAACAAATGTCATCGAATTTGAGGCAAATACAGAAGGTGATTGGTTTTTCCATTGTCATATTTTGTATCACATGATGGGCGGAATGAACCGTGTTTTTGAGGTTGGAGATTATCAAAATCCTAATTTACCAAATAAAAAACATGCCTATAAAATGTTGCAAATGGAAAGTAACATGAAGCATGTTATGGTAGAAAATGATTTCGCTACAAATGGTTTAGATGGTATGTTGATGGTGCAAGATGCACGTTGGGCTTTTACTTCGGAGTGGGGAATTGGTTACAAACCAGAACACGGTTATGAAGTAGAAACACATTTGGGACGTTTTATTGATCGAAATCAATGGTTTCAAGTTTTTGTAGGTTTTGATTGGAATCAACACAAAATGTTAACAGACCACGGAATTGTAGAAAAGAATATTTTTGGTCAAAAAACAGATAGAAACAAAGGATTATTCAGTGCTGGTTTTGTGTATAAATTACCAATGTTAATTGATTTTCAGACCGAAATTTATCATACAGGAAAAGTTCGTTTGCAACTGATGAGAGAGGATATTCCAATTTCAAAACGAGTTCGCGCTGGTTTTATGTGGAATACAGATAAAGAATATATGGGCGAGTTGAGCTATATCTTGAACAGAAATATGCACATCAGAACTCATTACGATAGCGATATGGGATTCGGTGTAGGATTGAGGTTAGTTTATTAGAAATATAAATAGTATAAAACATAAAAAGCTTCGAGAATTTTCTTGAAGCTTTTTTTATGTTTTTATAATTCTTAAAAGATTAGTTCATTGCTTTCAATTCATTCAAGAAATCAACAATATCTTGTCCAGAATAATCCGCCATTCCCATTGTTGTATGTGCAATATTTCCTTTCTTGTCTAAAATAACAGTTGTTGGTAAAGAACCGTTAAAAAATTCAGTAGGAATAGATGAATTTGGATAAACGGCAGGCAACGATAAATTTTTACGTTCCATAAATTTTGCTACTTTATCACGTTTTCCTTCTACTTCAACCGTCAAAATCACGATGTCTTTGTCATCTTTTACTTTATCATACAATTTTTGAATTGACGGCATTTCCGCAATACAAGGAGGACACCAAGTTGCCCAAAAATTCATGAAAACAACTTTACCTTTCAAGTCTTCCATGTTGATTGCTTTTCCGTCAGCATACATCATTTCGAACGTATAATTTGCTTCAGATTTTGGTTGAGTTGTTGGTTCAACTTTTTCTAATTTCGGTTCAAATAAGCCTAATTTCATTAAACCTTGTTGCATCATTGCTTTTGCTTCTGGCACAAAAAGTAAGACCAAAGCCAGCGCTCCTATGATAATTGTTGAATAATTTCTTTTTAACATTGCTATAAATTTGTTATTGTTTGTTCCCATTGTAATCCGCTTATATCGGTTAAAACTACTTTGTGAATTTTGTCTGAAATATCAAAATTCAGATTTGCTTTCGCACCCAAAGGTAACACCAAACTGTGTTTGTGCGGTGTAACTTTTGCTACATAATAATTCGAAATTTGTTGTTTGTCCAAATTTGATAACTCTTTCATATCCAAACTTTCAATTATTTCATTTTGATGATTATGAAAATCAATTTGGATTAAAAAAGAGCCATAAACATCAGCGCCTTCTATTCGCATTACATCAAATGAAACCTTGTTTTGATATTGTTTCAAATTAGATATTTCCACTTTTGGTTTGACAGATTTATTGTGTAAAGTCCCGTAAACTCCACCATGAAAAACCTGATTTGTAAACAAAGTAACGAATAAAATAAAAAAACTAAAACCTACAAAATAAGGTCTATACTTTTTGATTGAAATTGAATTCCAATTATTTTCTTGTTGAATAAATTGATTTTTATTGAAAAAATAATCCAACGAAATTTTTCCTGAACCAGCCTGAAATAGCGTAAAACCTCCAGCTAATCCTAAAACACCAATTTGCCATTCATCCAGACAAGTTGTACCAATCCAGCCGGAACCAAGTAAAATTCCTATTGCCAAAAAGAAAACGGCTATACTCATGATTCGTGTTTTGTAACCAAGCATTAAGAGTAAGCCTACAACGCCTTCTACAATGGTGAAAATCCACATGTTCCAAAGTAAGGCTTCAGGATTTTCGACTAAATATTGAATAAGTGGTTTGATGAAAAGGGCATTTGGTAAAAAATGATTGAATTTTTCGCCAATATAACCTGTAGCTTCTGGATCGAGTTTATTTTCTAAAATTAAACGCCTCCAAAAGGCAGAAAAGTACGTCCAACCAATGACTAAACGTAATGCCAATACAGCATTACCCATTGATAAAACAGATTTATTTTGCATGAAATTTTATATAAGTGATTGAATATTGTTGTCTAAATTAATTGTGAAAAATTAAGACATCAACGAATACTTCAATTGCTTATACAACAGATAAAAAGGTATTTTTGGTGATTGAATTTCATTCGAATCAATATCTTCTTCGATTAATGAAGAACGTGCTAACCCAATGAAATGAATAGATGAATCTGGTAAATCAAAATTCGGAACATCAAGATTTTTTGTCGATTTTTTAATCGTTTCAAACTTGACAACCGAACATGAATTCGAATGATTTTGATTAATTTTGACTTGAGAAGTTTTCGTTTGATGAACATTTTCTACGTCCAAAATCGTATGAATAGAAGCTTTAATGCTACATGGTGTAAGTAGCACAAAAATTGAAGAGATGATTAAAACGAAACTTCTAAAATTCATGGAACGAAACTAATCATTAATTTTCAATAAAAACCAATTCACAATTAAACTTTAAGAAATTATTAGAATTTCTATCTTTGTCTTGATGAAAGAAAAACCACTATTTTTTGTTTTAATAATTCTAACACTTTTACTTTTTGTTTTGAGTTTAAGTGTTGGAAAAGTCTCGATTTCTTTCATCGAAATTTTTAATGTGTTTTCTGGTCACTCAGACGAAATGTTGCATAATCTTGTTCTTAATTTTCGTTTACCAAAATCATTAACTGCTTTATTAGTCGGAATTTCGTTGCCAATTTCAGGTTTTTTAATGCAAGAATTATTCAAAAATCCGTTGGCAGAACCTTCTGTTTTGGGAATAACTTCGATGGCAAGTTTAGGCGTTGCGATTGTGATTTTTCTTTTTTCGATGATTGGTTTAGAAGAATTTCTTAATAATCCTTGGATTACAATTATAGCTTCATTTTTGGGCGCAATTGTTGCGTTATTTTTGGTTATTTCATTATCATTTCGTGTCAAATCATCGGCATCTTTGGTGATTATAGGATTTATGATTGCAGGTTTAGCAGGCGCATTAATAGGCATGATGCAATATTTTGCTCCTTCCGATAAAATAAAAGCGTATTTAGTTTGGGGATTTGGCTCATTAAGCGGATTGTCTTGGGAACAATTAGGCGTTTTTGGTTTATTTGTTTTGAGTGGAATCATCATTTCATTATTCACTTTACGTGGAATTACAGCCTTATTATTAGGCGAAAAATATGCACAATCATTAGGAATTAATATCAAAAAATTACGTTTTACGATTTTAGTTTCGACAGCATTATTAACGGCGTCAGCTACGGCTTTTGCAGGACCAATTAGCTTTATAGGATTGGCAGTTCCACATATTTGCAGAACATTATTACGGACAGGTGATATGAAAATTTTGTATCGATGGATTTTCGTTTCGGGTATATTTTTTATGCTGTTATTTTCGATTTTGACAGAAGTTTTTCCGTTTGGAACGTTGCCGATTAATATCATTACAGCGTTATTTGGAGCGCCAATTGTCATTAGTATTTTGTTGAATAATAAAAACGAAGTTCGATGAAAAATACCATTTTGAAATTAGAAAATGTTTCAGTTGGATATGGTTCTAAAGAAATTGTTTTAGCTATAAATGCGACTATAAATTCGAATGAATTAGTTGCTGTTTTAGGAAAAAATGGTGCAGGAAAATCAACGTTGATTAATTCGATTTTAGGTTTTCAGAAAACGTTGAATGGAGAAATTTATTTAGAAAATAATTCAATCAAAAAATTATCTTCTCAAGAAATAGCACAGCAAATTGCGGTTGTTTTACCACGTTTGTCAATTATTCCAAAGATTAAAGTTTTGGAATTGGTTGCGATGGGACGTTTGCCTTATCACAAGGTTTTGAAAAAGATTTCTGAGGAAGAACAAAACTTAATTGATGAGGTATTAGAATTGGTCGGAATTACAAATTTAGCAAATCAATTTGCAAATGAAATTAGCGAAGGTCAATTGCAATTGGTGATGATTGCGCGTGCGTTGTGTCAAGATGCGAAATTGGTGATTTTGGATGAACCGACTTCTAATTTAGATTTAGCGAATCAATATCGAATTTTCAATTTACTGAATGAATTAAAATCGAAAACGAATAAATCATTTCTAATGATCACACACGAAGTTGATTTTGCTTTAGAGAAAGCGGATAAAATTTGGTGGATTGAAAATGGAAATCTTTTCGAAAATATTCCAGAACAAATGGCTTTTGAACATCAAATTATTCAGAAGTTATCCAATCAAAATCTGATATATGATGAAAAAAATAATCGCTTTTCGACACAAAAATCATTTTCTAAAACGATTGGTGTAAAAGGAAATTCGGAATTGGCTTTTTGGGTAAAAAATGCCTTAATTCGTAATGGAATTTCTGTTGAAAATAATGCGGAAAATCATATTGAAATCACAGAAAATAACATCATCTTTGAAGGAATAAAGTTTGAAACGATAGAAGAAATTGTAAATTTTGTACAACACTATGAAAAATATAATTGTAACGGGAGCGAGTAGAGGAATTGGTTTTGAATTGGCAAAACAACATTTGGAATTAGGAAACCGAGTGTTGACAGTATCTCGAAATGTAGATAAATTGAAGGAATTAACTGCGTTTGCAAAAGAAAATCAATATCAGTTTATTGGTGTTGATTTGTCTAATTTTGATGAGATTGCAGAAGTTTTGAAAGCTGTGGAATCCTGGAATAAAGTAGATGTTTTGTACAATAATGCAGGAGTTTGTATAAACAAACCATTTATAGAAATTCAACAAGAGGATTTGTTAACTTCTTGGCAGATTAATTTTATGGCACCTTATCGCTTGATACAAGTTTTGATGCCAAAATTTGATACATCTTCTCATGTAGTTAATATTTCGACAATGGGAGCTGTACAAGGTTCAGTGAAATTTCCTGGTTTGTCTGTTTATTCGTCTTCAAAATCTGCAACGGTTAATTTGACTGAATTGTTAGCAGAGGAGTTGAATGAACTTGGACCAAGAATAAATGCAGTAGCTTTGGGAGCGGTACAAACAGAAATGTTAGAAGAAGCGTTTCCGGGATATATTGCGCCTTTACAACCAGATGAAATGGCCGAATATTTGGTAGATTTTGGATTGAATGGTTGGAAATATTTCAATGGAAAAATTCAACAAGCTTCTATTTCTACGCCTTAAGAAAAATAGAATTTAGATAAATTGTAAAAGTCGCTCTTGTGCGACTTTTTTTATATCTTGTAATAAATTAACATTTTATGAGATATTTAATCGCGATGATAGCTTTAATAGCTACGGTTTTTAGCTGCAAAAAACCTTGATTTTAATTATCAATGTACAAACAATTAAAAACAGACTTGTTTGTAATAAACCGAGGACTCGGGTAAGGTAAAACAACTATGTTTGTAATAAACTGAGGACTCGGGTAAGGATAAACAGACTTACTTTGGAAGAATGCCTACGAAGTTATATACATCCAACTCTAATAAAAAAGGTCGTCTTTCCAGACGACCTCACACAAAGAGACAAATAAAGTACTCAAAACTTTATTTCAAAACTATTTTTTTCGTTTCAACTTTATCGGCAGATTGTACTTTTACGATGTAAACTCCAGCCGAAAGTTTACTTAATTGTATTGTTTTATTTGTAAATGATGAAGTTGGTTGATAGCTTTCTTGATGTACCAATTAGTATAAAAGAAAACGAAGATGATGTTGAATATCCGATTTATAAGGATTTTAATAAGATTAATTCGCAAAAATCTGAATTTGTAAAATATATCAAAGATTATAAAGAAAATCCAGAAGTTATCACTGCAAAAACGGGAGAAAATGCAAAGATTGATCAAGAAAAAAAACTTAAAAAGAAAGAAGAATTAAAGAAACTTAATAACTCTATCGAGAGAGATTTACAGTTTAATATTAAATAATTTTAGCTTGATAGAACTCGTTTTTCTAAAATTTATTTCAACAGAAAAATTCAACAAGCTTCTATTTCTACACCTTAAGAAAAATAGAATTTAGATAAATTGTAAAAGTCGCTCTTGTGCGACTTTTTTTATTGATTCAAAACTCGTTTTCTAAAAATATATATCAACGGAAAACTGCGTAAAAACATCCAAATGCCAAATGCAATCCAAATTCCATAAATACTTAAACCAAAGTAATCTGCAAGATAAATGGTTGGTAGAAAACCAAGAAATGTTGCGACAATTAAGTTGTTTCGCAAGAGTTTTGCATCGCCCATTCCTTTGAAAAAACCATCAAAAATATAAGCCAATGTGTTGATTGGTTGCATTAATAAAACCATCCAAAATACAGAGTTGAAAATAGTCAAAACATTCGGGTCTTGATTGAAAATTTGCCCAATTTGATTGTAAAAAATGAAACAAATAGTAATTAAAATACACGCAATTAAAACAGAATATTTGGAAATATCTTTGCTTAAAATCCAAAGTTTAGGATAATTTCGTTCGCCTTGTAATCGTCCTGCCATAGCATTTCCTGCACCTGCATAACCATCAATAAAAAATGAAAAGAATAACCAAATATTCATCAAAATACTTTGCGCGGCGATATAATCTTTTCCATAATCGGTGGCGTAAGAATTGGCAAGAAAAAATGCAACATTAAGCGAAGCTGTTCGTAAAATAAAATTGAAACTTAAGTTGACATATTTCTTAAAAAGTGGATGAATGGTTTTTCCTGGATTTAACCCAAATGAAGTTTTCGTGAAATAGTAGTAAAACGCCATAATTACCATTATCAATTGTGCAATAAGACTTGCATAGGCAGCGCCTTTGATATGATAAGCAGGAATTATTCCATTTACTCCAAAAATTAAAATATAGTCTAAAAACACATGAACAAAAGCAGCTGTTAAACTACATTTCATTGCCCAAATAGTGTTTTGCATTCCTCTAAAAGCACCAAAAAGTGTCAATGAAATAAGTGTTAATGGAAAACCAAATGCTCTGATTTTGTAATAATCGACCGAAAATTGAAGAACTAAATCTTTTGCATTGTATAGTTCGAATAGATTTTGTGCAAAAAAATACGTTGGTATAAAGATAAGTAAACTCAAAAATAGATTGAAATACAACGCTTGCGGAACTAAAGTTTTGAGACTATCCAATTTATTTGCTCCAAAACTTTGCGAAACCAAAGACGAAATAGAAGTTTTGGTTTGGGCAACTATCCAAATAATTCCTGAAAGAAAAGAACCAACTAAACCAGTCGCAGCAAGTGCTTCGACCGAATATTCTTTTACATTACCTACCATAGCAATATCGGTTAAGGTAATAAGAGATTCGGCAATCCCTGAAAAAATCGCAGGAATCGCTAATTGATTAATTTGTTTGAACATAATTCTATCCGAAACCAAACTCATTTCGAACAATTATTTTTTTACGCGTTTGTATGGTGGTTTGTTTTTGATGATTTGACTCAACATAAATAAGGTAGTTCCGACCAATGTGAAATAACCCAAAAGTGGTAAGCCTGGAATATGATAATCGTTGTATTTGAACATGAAAATACACGCTAAATATCCAGCGAAAATCAAATAATAGATTACTTTTTTGAATGATCCGTATGTAAATTTTCCTCGAATATATTCAATCAAATTCAATAGAATTAAGAAGAAATAAAAACCGAAAAAGATGTAGCGCAATGGATTAATCGGACGATCGGTTGTTCTTATATTCACCATTAAATTGTAATTGTAAACACCGTTATAAATTAATAACAATAAGATAAGAACGATAATTATACGAAGTATTTTCATAAAGTATTTTTGCATTAAAAAAAGCTGTCGAAACAGCTTTTTGATTTTATTTTACAGGTTTGAAATCTAACGAAAGCGAATTCACACAATAACGTAAACCAGTTTCTGTAGGTCCGTCATCAAAAACGTGTCCTAAATGGCTTCCACAATTTCCGCAAAGAATTTCTGTTCTCTTCATTCCGTGCGAAGTGTCTACGCGTTCTACAATTTTACCTTCTTTTATTTCTTTGTCAAAACTTGGCCAACCACAATGTCCATCAAACTTAGAAGAAGAAGAAAACAATTCTTCTCCACACGCATTACATGTATAAATTCCGTTTTCGAAATGCATGTTGAATTTTCCTGTAAAAGGACGTTCTGTTCCAGCTTCTCTTAAAACATAATATTCTTCAGAAGAAAGTTCTTTTTTCCATTCTTCGTTTGACTTATTGATATTGAATTGAGGTTTTTCGTTCATCGTAACAGTGTTTGAAGGTTGTTCTACTTTAGCATCTTCTTTCTTGTGTTGAGATGTACAAGCAGCCATAAGGCTCATTATTAATCCAACAACAAAAAAAGAAGTATATTTTTTTAGGCAATCCATTGATTATATTTTTCAAAAGCTTGTCTGATTTCTTCTTCAGTACAAACTACATCATAACGACAATTTCCAATCTTGTTGATCAAACTAAAGTTGATTGAATTGTTTTGATTTTTTTTGTCGTGTTTCATCCATTCCATTAAGTTCGGAAAAATTTTCATATCAATTGTATTTAATGCATACATTGACGAAAAACTTTCGCAAACCTCTTCCACATCAGCTTTAGAAATTAATTCTTGATCATAACTAAGGAATGTCTCAATAATCATTCCGATTACAATTGCTTCTCCATGTAAAAGCGGAAAATCAGTTTCTAAGGATTCACTTTCTATAGCATGACCTATTGTATGACCAAAATTTAAAATTTTGCGTTCACCTTTTTCATATGGATCATTGTCAACCACATTTTCTTTGATATGAATAGAATCCATGATAAAAGGAGCTAAAGATTCGGCATCGTGCGAAGGTAATTGCACCAAATTATCCCAATGATCACGGTTCTTGATTAAACCATGTTTTAACATTTCGGCTAAGCCAGATTTTACTTGACGTTGCTCTAATGTCAACAAAAATTTAGGATCAACTAACACCATTTCCGGCTGTGTAAATGTCCCAATCATGTTTTTCATTCCTTCCAAATCAATTCCATTTTTTCCACCAGCAGAAGCATCAACTTGCGATAATAACGTAGTTGGAATGTTGATGAATTTGATTCCACGCTTGAAAGTAGAAGCCATAAAACCTCCCATATCCGTTAAAACTCCACCACCAACATTAATAACTAATGAATGACGATCTGCACCCAACTCGCTTAATGCTAACCAAAGATTAGTTACAGTATCGATGTTTTTATTTTCTTCTCCAGAGTCAATTTCAAGGATTTCGTAAGCAGAAATATTGTCCAAATCGGCTAATAATAGCGGTAAACAATGCACATGAGTGTTCTCATCTACCAAAAAGAAGATAGAAGAAAAAGTGTTATTTGCAAGGTAATCGTCTAATATATATGCGATTGAACCAAAATGAATCGGAGCTGATTTCAAAATGAAAAATGTTTTTAAAATGTGCCTAAAATTACGACGACCTTTTTACATCAACCAAATATTTTGAATGATTTATTTTAGGAGGGCTGTCGATAGAATCTATATTGATATTATCGACTTATAAAATAATTATTTTTAAATTTGCACAAATTCATAGATCAATGAACATAGTTCTTTTTGATGGCGAAGAATGGGAAGATTTTTTGCCCCTAACATTTACAAGACCTGTAGCTGCCCTAAGAATGGGGATATTGAGTTTTGCAGAACGTTGGGAAAAAATACTAAATACAGAGGTTTCTTATCAAACGAAACCTTATTTGCAAGAAAAATTTCCTGCTAAACTTCAAACAGAAAATACATTTATCAACCCAACTTTTTTTCCGAATGAAAAATTAATTGAAGCGATAAAGAATTTAAAACCAAACCAAACCCTAATTTTTGACAATCAACTTGTAGCAGTTAAATCAACTGAAGAAACTCCAAAAATCACATCAGATATTATTCAATTTGAAGATGAAGTAATTCATCTACAACATTCTTGGGATCTGTTTACTTACAATTTCCAGGCAATTGAATTTGATTTTGATTTGGTGACAAAAGGAAGAACTTCTCAATCAATATCTACAACCAACCAAGTTTTAGCTCCTGAAAAAATATTTATTGAAGAAGGTGCGAAAGTTGAATTTTCTATTTTGAATGCATCAGAAGGTCCAATTTATATTGGAAAAGATGCCGAAATTATGGAAGGTTCTATGATTCGTGGCGGATTAGCTTTATGCGAGCATGCAAAAATAAATATGGGTGCAAAAATATATGCTGGTTGTACGATTGGTCCTTTTTGTAAAGTTGGTGGTGAATTAAATAATTCAATCTTAACAGCATATTCAAATAAAGGACATGATGGGTTTTTAGGGAATTCTGTAATTGGAGAATGGTGCAATTTAGGCGCGGATACAAATAACTCAAACTTGAAAAATAATTATGCAGAAGTAAAGTTATGGAGTTATAACCAAAAAAGATTTGTAAAAACAGGTTTGCAATTTTGTGGTTTAATAATGGGCGATTATGCTAAATCTGCAATCAATACACAATTTAATACTGGTACAGTTGTTGGAGTTTGTGCGAACGTTTTTCAATCAGGTTTTCCACCAAATATGATTAAACATTATAGTTGGGGTGGACAATCAGACGCTCCTGTTTTTAATTTTGATAAAGCTTGTGAAGCTGCAGAAAAAATGATGGAAAGAAGAAAAATTGCTTTTACACTTGCTGATAAAAGAATTTTAGAACATATTTTTAATTTAAATAATAACTAATTTAATAAGGAGTAAATCATAAGAATTTAAGTTTAAAATTGTAATATGATTAATTTTACGTGTTAATCTTTTAACAATTAATTAAAAAATCCTTAATTTTGCTTTTTGTTAGAAAAGAATATTTGTGAAATGACTGGTAAATATAAAAACGTTTTAGAGTTAATTGGAGATACTCCATTAGTTCAGTTAAACAGAATTAACCAAGACATTCCAGGCGAAGTTTATGCAAAGTTAGAATGTTACAATCCTGGACATTCAACAAAAGACAGAATAGCTTTACATATTATAGAAGAGGCTGAAAAAAATGGTCTATTAAAACCTGGTGCTACGATTGTAGAAACAACTTCAGGTAACACTGGATTTGCTGTAGCTATGGTGGCTATCGTAAAAGGGTACAAATGTATCTTAGCGGTATCGGATAAAACAAAGGCAGAAAAGATTTCATTCTTGAAAGCGATGGGAGCAAAAGTATTTTTGTGTCCTGCGAATGTACCTGCTGATGATCCAAGATCATATTACGAAGTAGCAAAACGTATTGCTGCGGAAACGCCAAATTCTCTTTATATTAATCAATATTTTAATCAAGGGAATACAGAAGCTCACTATTTAACAACAGGTCCTGAAATCTGGAATCAAACAGAGGGTAAAATTACTCACCTAATCGGTTGTACAGGTACAGGAGGAACTTTGACAGGTAGTGCACGTTATATAAAAGAGCAAAACCCAGATGTGAAAATCATCGGAGTTGATGCTTATGGATCAATATTGAAAGGTTATCACGAAACTGGAAAAATTGATCAGAATGATATCTATCCTTACAGAATCGAAGGAATGGGAAAAAATTTAGTTCCTGGAGCTTTAGATTTTGAAATGGTTGATTCTTTTATCAAAGTGACAGACGAAGAAGCTGCTTATCGTACAAGAGAAATTGCTTTGAAAGAAGGAATTATGGCAGGATATACTTCTGGTGCTGCAACACAAGCATATAAACAATTGGCTGAAGCTGGAGAATTTGACGAAAATTCTTTAGTTGTAATTTTGTATCCAGACCATGGTTCGCGCTATATGACAAAAGTTTTTAGTGATGATTGGATGGCAGAGCAAGGCTTTACAAATAGCAGACTCAATGGTTTAGAAGCTCGAGCAACAGTCGAAAGAATTAAATAATACGTATATTTGTAAAAATTAAATATTTAAAGTAGGTAGTGTTCGTTCACTTTCTACTTTTTTTCAATTAATAAAAAATTAAACTATAATAAAATGGACATTTTTGAACGTTTAAAACAGAACCCTGGACCATTAGGTCAATTCGCTGATTATGGTGAAGGTTATTATGTTTTTCCACAGTTAAAAGGAGAAATTGGACCCGTAATGGAATTCCAAGGTAAAAAAGTAATTACTTGGTCAATCAATAACTATTTAGGTTTAGCTAACCATCCAGAAGTTCGTAAAGCTGATGCTGATGCGGCAGCTGAATATGGTATGGCTTATCCAATGGGAGCTCGCGCAATGTCTGGACAAACAGATTTTCACGCACAATTAGAGCAAGAATTGGCTGATTTTGTTCAAAAAGAGTCTGCTTATTTAATGAATTTTGGATACCAAGGAATGGTATCTACAATTGATGCTTTAGTGTCTAAAAATGATGTAATCGTTTATGATGCTGAATGTCATGCTTGTATCGTGGATGGTGTTCGTTTACACTTTGGTAAACGTTTTATTTATCAACACAATAACATCGAAAGTTTCGAAAAAACAATTATTCGTGCACGTAAATTAGCCGACAAACAAGGAGGAGGAATTTTAGTGATTACAGAAGGTGTTTTCGGAATGACAGGTAAGCAAGGTATTTTAAAAGAAATTGCTGCTTACAAAGACGAATACAAATTCCGTTTATTAGTTGATGATGCACATGGTTTTGGTACTTTAGGTAAAACTGGAGCTGGAGCTGGAGAAGAGCAAGGTTGTCAAGATGCAATTGATATCTATTTCTCTACTTTCGCAAAATCTATGGCTGGTTTTGGAGCTTTTATCGCTGGAAATAAAGATATTATCCGTATTTTAAAATATAACTTACGTTCTCAAATCTTTGCAAAATCATTGACAATGCCAATGGTAATCGGAGGTTTAAAACGTCTTGAATTATTACGTTCTCAACCTGAGCTTAAAGACAAGTTATGGCACAATGTAGAAAAAATTCAGAAAGGTTTACAAGAAAGAGGGTTTGATATTGGAGGTTCTAACACATGTGTTACGCCAATCGTATTGAATGGTTCTCCTATCGAAGCGACTGTATTGGCAAAAGAAATGCGCGAAGAATATGGTATTTTCGTTTCTGTAGTAGTTTATCCAGTTATTCCAAAAGGAATGATTATTTTCCGTATTATTCCAACTGCTGCTCACGAAGACGAACACATCGAATATACGTTAAACTCATTTGCTGAGATTAAAGATAAATTAGCTGACGGATATTACAAACGCAAAGCAGAAGAATTGAATGTTGATTTTGTTCAATACTAAAATAAATATTCAATCAAATAATAGAAAAACCCTAAACTGAATTAGTTTAGGGTTTTTTGTTTGTATTCTGTTCAAAAGTTAAGTAATTATTCACTTTTTTCCATATTTGATTTACTATATTTGTTTACAAATTAGACACACAAACACACAACAATTTTAATTATGAAAATTCACAATTTTAGTGCAGGACCATGCATTTTACCACAAGTTGTTTTCGACAAAATGGCTCAAGCTTGTTTAGATTTCAACAATTCAGGAACATCAATCTTAGAAATTTCTCACCGTCGCAAAGATGCGGTAGAAGTAATTGATACAGCAAGAGCGTTGGTAAAAGAATTGATGAATGTTCCAGAAACACATGACGTAGTTTTTATGCAAGGTGGAGCTTCATTGCAATTTCCTACTGTAGCTTACAATTTATTGAAAGAAGGCGGAAAAGCAGCTTATACACAAACAGGAAAATGGGCAGAAAATGCTATCAAAGAAGCGAAGCGTTTCGGAGAAATCGAAGTTATTGCTTCTTCAAAAGATCAAAATTATAGTTATATTCCAAAAGAATATACTGTTCCTTCAGATGTTGATTATTTCCACTGCACATCAAATAATACCATTTTTGGAACACAAATGAAAGAGTTTCCAAATTCTCCAGTTCCAATAGTTTGTGATATGTCTTCGGATATTTTATCTCGCACAATTGATGTTTCTAAATTTGGTGTAATCTATGCTGGAGCCCAAAAAAATATGGGACCTGCAGGTTCTGCTGTTGCAATCGTTCAAAAAGATTTATTAGGTAAAACGGGACGTAATATTCCCGATTATTTAAACTACGAAACACATATCAAAAAAGAATCATCGTTTAATACGTGGCCAGTAATTGCAATTTACGGTGTCATGTTAAATTTACAATGGTTAAAAGAGCAAGGTGGAGTAGAAGCGATTGCAAAAATTAATACTGCAAAAGCAGATGCAATGTATGCTGAAATTGATCGTAACGGATTATTTACAGGAACTGCTGCAACAGAAGATCGTTCTCAAATGAATGCCACTTTTGTCTTAAATAACGAAGATTTCAAAGCTGATTTTGATGCAATGTTAAAAGAAGCTGGAGTTGTTTCTTTGGCTGGTCACCGTGATGTTGGTGGATACCGTGCGTCTATGTACAATGCTTTACCATTAGAATCTGTTCAAGTTTTGGTAGAAGTAATGAAACAATTTGAACAAAAATTTGGTTAATCAGCAGACATTAGATGCTAGATATTAGTATTGAGAAATATATTATCTAACATCTAAAATCTCACATCTTAATTCTATAATAATAACATGAAAATATTAGCAAACGATGGAATTTCTAAGGCAGGAATAGAAGCTTTAGAAGCAAAAGGTTTCGAAGTAATAACTGCTCAAGTAGCACAAGAACAATTAGAAAATTATATCAACGAAAATGGAGTTGAAGTACTTTTAGTGCGTTCTGCGACTAAAGTTCGTCAACCTTTGATTGATGCGACAAATCTTAAAATTATCGGTCGTGGAGGAGTTGGTATGGACAATATCGATGTTGCTTATGCACGCGAAAAAGGAATTCAGGTGATTAATACGCCAGCATCTTCTTCTCAATCTGTAGCAGAATTTGTAATTGCGCATTTGTTTTCTATCGTTCGTAATTTACACCAAGCCAATCGTAATATGCCTTTAGAAGGAGATTCTAACTTCAATGGATTGAAAAAAGCTTACGCAAAAGCAATCGAATTGAGAGGAAAAACAATGGGTGTAATCGGTTTTGGCCGTATCGGTGTAGAAGTGATTCGTGAAGCGATTGGTTTAGGAATGAATATTTTAGTGTATGATAAATTCCCAGCAACACGTGACATTGAATTAGAATTTTTTGATGGTCAAAAATTAACGTTTACCATCACTTCTGTTGATTTTGATGAAGTCATTACAAAAGCAGATTTCATTTCGCTGCATGTTCCAGCACAAGATGGATATATTTTGGGTGAAAAAGAATTTGCAAAAATGAAAGATGGCGTGATTGTAATTAATACGGCTCGTGGTGGAGTAGTTGACGAGCGTGCTTTGGTTGATGCAATTGAAGACGGAAAAGTTGCTGGAGCAGCCTTAGATGTTTTTGAGAATGAGCCAACACCAGAAATGGGCTTGTTGATGAACGAATCTTTGTCATTATCTCCTCATATTGCAGGTTCTACGAATGAAGCGCAGGACAGAATTGGAACTGAATTAGCTTCGCAAATCGTTGAGATTTACGGAAAATAATTTTGAGTTTCATTCTATCTAAAACTATTCAAAATGCCTCAATTTAAACCATTCAAAGGAATTCGACCTACAGAAGAAACTTCTCAAGAATTTGTGACGCTTGCCGTTAATCAATATTCGAAAGAAGAATTGGATTATTATATCAATAACAGAGAAAACTCTTTTTTGCATATTATTTTGCCAACTTGGGACGAAACGATTCAAGATCCGAAAGAGAAATTCAGAAAAGTTCGTGAGAATTTTGAGGATTTTATTTCGAAAAAAATATTAACGCAAGACAAGTCGTCTTTTTATATTTATCAAGTCATACAGCCTGATGGACGCGAAACAAAAGGACTTTTAGGCTTGGTGAATATTGATGATTATCGTCAAAATAAAATAAAAAAGCACGAAGAAACTTTGGAGCGTCGTGTGGAATTATTTGCTGATTATTTGAAAGAATCTCATTTCCATGCGGAACCTGTTTTGTTGACCTATAAACCTGCTCAACGTGTAGATTTGTTGATTGATACGGAAATGAAACGCAAGCCGATTCTGAAAATAGAAGAAGAAAACGGAACGCAACATTTGTTGTGGAGAGTTGATAATCGTTTAAATTTAAAACAATTAAAAGATTCAATCGAAAAATTAGACGAATTGTATATTGCAGATGGACATCATCGTATGGAAAGTTCGGAGCGATACACAAAATTTGCGGTTGAAAATTCGAAAGATGAAGTCTATGGTGATGAAGCTTTTAATTATACGTTAGCACTTTTAGTTTCGAATGAAGATTTGATTATCAATGATTATAATCGATTAATTAAAGATTTAAACGGCTTAACTCCAGAAGCGTTTTTAACTGCTTTAGAAGCTGATTTTGAAATTATTCCGAAAGGTGATGAATTAGTTGTGCCAACCAAAAAACATCATATTGTGATGTATTTAGATGGTCAATATTATAGTTTATATGTCAAAAATAATTTATTGACAACCGAAGGTTTAAGCGAATTGGATACTTATATTTTCGAAGAAAATGTGATGAAACCAATTCTAAATATTCAAGATTCTAAAAAGGATAAACGCATTCATTACGAATGTGGTACGCGCAATAGAGAAGGAGTAGAAGCGCTTAAAAATAAAGTTGATCATCACGATTATATTGCAGCTTTTGCTTTTTATCCAGTGGATGTGAAGGATTTGCAATTGATTGCGGATTTAGGGCTTAAAATGCCACCAAAAAGTACATATATCGAACCAAAACCATTAAGCGGTTTTGCTGTATTTGATTTGAAAGAATAAAAAATGAGTATTCAAGAAAATTTAAAAACAATCGAAGCTACAATTCCTGCTCATGTGACATTGGTAGCGGTTTCTAAGACAAAACCTGTGGAGGATTTGCAAGAAGCTTATGCGGCTGGAATGCGAGATTTTGGTGAAAACAAGATTCAAGAAATGTGCGATAAATACGAAGTTCTTCCAAAGGATATACGTTGGCATATGATTGGTCATGTGCAAACCAATAAAGTGAAGTATATGGCGCCTTTTGTGCATTTGATACATGGAGTTGATAGTTTAAAATTGTTGAAAGAAATTCACAAACAAGCCCAAAAAAATAATCGCGTAATTGATGTGTTGTTGCAACAATTTATAGCAGATGAAGAAACAAAATTTGGCTTGGATGAAGAAGAAATTCAACAGATAATGCAAGAAGAAATTCAGCATTTACCAAATGTTCGCGTAGTTGGATTGATGGGAATGGCAACGTTTACGGAAGATGAAAGTCAAATTCGTGAAGAATTCCGTTCTTTAAAATCTAACTTTGATTCATTGAAATCTATTTATCAAAACATTTCTATTTTATCAATGGGAATGTCAGGAGATTATCAAATCGCGATAGAAGAAGGCAGTACAATGGTTCGCATTGGGAGTTCGATCTTTGGACATCGTAATTATTCGATTTAACAGAATAGTATTGCAATACAAAACCCCTGAAATTTATGTTTTAGGGGTTTATTATTTATACAACAATTTCTAAAAAGGTAAAGTGTTTAAATTGAGATTTCCACCAGAAATACATGGTTTTTATCGCTATTAGCTTCATGTAATATCGTTTCGATATTTTTAAAAACTAAGTTAGTTTGCTCTAAAATTGTTAACAGAATTTTTTTGGTTTCGCAATCTATTGGTAATTGACCAGAAATAGAATTCCATTATTTTACATTGTGAGTAGTGTCCATTTGCAATTGGTATATTTTCTGTTTGAATAATTTTCTTATTGGTTTTAAATATATCTTTATATCAAGATATATTACAAGTATATCCAAATTAAAAAAACTATTGATAGAATTGGATCAATAATCATTATAAAAAAATAAAACCTGAACAGATTTGTTCAGGTTCTATTCATTCAGGAATAAATTTTAACCATTTCCTCCACCGCCTCCGCCGCTTTGTTCTTGGTTAGATTTTGAGCGTTCTATATTAAATTGTTTTCCGAAATTGTAACTAATTCCAATACGATACATTCTGAAAGCTTGATTAACTCCCATATTTGTTACGTTGTTAGACGTACTTGTGTAAGTTCCATTTTTATTTTCGAAAAGGTTAGAGATATTTGCCGAAAGTTGTAATTTCTTTTTAAATACCATTGCTCTCATACCAATGTTATGACGCATAAAATCTCCAAATTTGTCTAATCCATCTGTACTTTTTGTATAATATGAATAAGTGTAATTAGCAAAAAGTGTTTTCTTTTTATTTAAATCTAAATTATTTGTAATTCTAAATTCCCCATTCATTCCGTCTAATGTATAATTCATTTCAGGAATTTTACTGGTTGTTTTACGATAGAAAACATCTGCCGAAGCATTTACTTTCCACCATTTATAAGGTTTTACGTTGATGTTTTCACTTAAACCAATACTATATGTTTTTCCAATATTATAAGGCTTAGAAAGTGTAATCTTGGTATCAGGATCCATGATGCTTACTTGTTCAAAAAGATCATTCGCATTGCGGTAATACAAACTTGTTACCAATAAATCTTTATACGCATGCTCTAACTCGAAATTATTCGAATTAGAAGGCGTCAAATTTGGATTTCCTTCTGAATAATTATACTCATTTTGTTTCGTTCTTCTTGGATTTAAATACCAAATAAATGGACGATCTACACGACGACTATAGTTTAATGTAAACGAATGATTTTCCGATGATTGATACATCAAATAAGCGGTAGGATATAAGCCGTCATAAGTTTTTTCGTAATTATTTTTCGGATCTTCCATAATGCTTTTCACTTGTGCATGCTCATAGCGTAACCCAACTTTTCCTGTCAGCTTTTCACTCAATTGTTTTTCTACCGAATAATACAATGCGTAGACATTCTCTTTGTAATTGTATTTGCTTGCAAAATCGGTATCTTCATGGAAATTATCATTCGGATTAAGTTTTAAAAATCGTTGATTTTCCGCTTCATCTGTTGCCCAACGTAAACGCGTTCCATAATTCATTTTCCACGAATTAACAGGATGCTCCATATCGATACTTGCATTGAATCGGTTTGAAGAGCCGTCATTTAAGCTGTAATTATTTTCGTATTTACCAGGGATTTCTGCCCAATTAGGATCAAATTCGTTACTGATATTTTTGTTATTGCTATCGTTTCCGTTATTCGAATAGTCAAAATCGAATGTTAACTTTTTACCTTCCGTTTTGAATTTTTTGATGATATGGTAATTTAATCCCAGATAATTCCAATTCCATTTTCCACCATCCCAATTCGTCGTCATATAACGATTTGTTTTGTTGTTCACTAAATCGAAAATATCAATGACTGAATTTCCTTTACTTTCTCCTTTACCATCTGAAATATCTAAATTGAAACCTGTAATTAAGTTGTCATTGATTTGATAATCAATACCAATTCGACCACCATAATAATTGTTCTCATTTTTATTAATTCCGTCCGAAGTCCATTTTTGATCTGGATATAAAGTTGTGTTTTTACTTTTACCATACCAATTTCCTTTACCACTATAAATATTAGAGGTTAATGTCCATTTTCCTTTGCGGTAATTGATATTCCCGTTCAAATTGAATCCACCGTATTTTTGCTGGTTGTATGAAGTCGAAATAGAACCATTCAAACTTTCTTGTTTTGCATTTTTCAATACAATATTGATGATTCCACTGTTTCCTGTCGCATCGTATTTGGCTGGAGGATTTGTAATGACTTCAATTTTTTCAATATCTTCTGTTCGAATGGTTTTTAGATAATTTGACAATTGTTCACTGCTCATTTGCATTAATCGGTCATTAATCATGACGCTTACTGAACCTTTTCCTATAATCGAAATAGCATCTGTCGCTTCTTCCACCTCGATACGTGGCGCAAGTTTCAATGCATCTAAGGCATTTCCACCTTTTGCACCTTCTGCTTGATCGACATTGAAAATTAATCGGTCTACTTTCTTTTCAACTAATTTTTTTTGACCTGTAACAACAGCTTCCGTTAAGGTTACATTTTCAGTTTTAGGAACTAAAATAATTCCTAAATCCGTATGATTCATAATCGTGAGAGAGGATGAATGAAGTAAAATTCCAGCTTCTTCAATTCTATACGTATAAGTTCCTTCTTCTAAAATAACCGTAAAGTGCCCATTTTTGTCAGTAGAAATTTCATCTATAATTTTTTCGCCTTGAAAAATGATTACATCTGCTAACGCTATTGGAGCTTGATTGGTATATTGAAAAGTTCCTTTTATTTCTTGTTGAGCAAAAGTATGAACAGATGCAATACAAATAATTGGAAGAAAATATTTTTTCATTTATAGGGTTGTTTACAAATAAGACGCATCAATCATCAAAAAGTTACAAAACTATAAGTGAAAATATCTTAAATAATAATGAATTAAAGAATCAAAAACTCCCAATAAGGGGATTATTGGGAGTGAATAAACTTATTTAAGTTCTTTTTCTAATTGAATAGATTTTGGAAATAGAATGTTGTTTTCGATGTGAATATGAGTATGCAAATCATTCTCGAATTCTTCTAACATTGCATAGGTCACGCGATAAGTGTTACACGCATCTGCTGGTGGAGTGTAATGATTGGTAAGTTCTGCAATCCTTGCAAAACGATCACCTTCTGCGGTATGTTCATGTTCCATCATGTGAACTGGATTTTCAACTGTACCAAAATGAGGAACTTCTAATTCTATTCCTCTTTTCTTTGCATGAGTCATTTTTTTGATAAATGGAAAAAGAATTAATTCTTCTTTTTTTAAATGAGCACTCAAATCTTGAGCTGTTTGATTAAATAAAGCGTTTATTTCATAAAGTACTGGATGTCTTTCACCATGAACTTTGCATAATTTGTCTAAGAAAGCGAGTAAAACAGGTATTTTTTCTTCCACATAAGCATGATGTATTTTTTCAACATATTCACTTAGCAAATCCAATGGCCACGATTTAAAATCAATTGAAGCTTCGGTTTGAGAAGGTAAATTTTCCAAATCATTATACACTTTGTTTACATCTGTAGTTTTATTTTCACAGGCTTCTTCGATGGTTCTTCCACCACGGCAACAAAAATCAATGCCATGTTTTTTGAAAATCGCCGCAGTTCTAAAATCTTCTGAGACCATTTCTCCGATTAAATCTGTTTTTATGTCCATAATAGAATACTTTTTATCTTTTATTAAATTAAATTTTTTTTGAGCCTTTTAGCATTATTATTTTTTCTTTGCAATCATGACAAAAGCACACAAATGTTCTTCGTATTTTTTGAAAACTTTCTTCATTTTTATTACTCTTTCTCTCACTTCTGTTTGAGTTGCAATATTTTTTATGATAGTTAAAAACCCTGAAAATCCTTCATCATCAATTAATCTTGAAGGTTCAAGCAGGCGCATTTCAGCTGTTTTAATTTCAATAATTTCGAAACCTTCTTCTTTTACAAGAATTTTCCATTCTTCAACTGTTAATGGTCTTGCATTAACATTCATCGTAATTGCAAGCTCTTTTTGAATGTTCTTTTTGATTTCATCTGAAATATTATTCGGTTTTAATGCTAATTCATGAATTGCATAGTATCCATCTTTTTTTAGAACACGATGAGCTTCTTTTATGATTTCACTTTTACGATGATTGGCATGCATCGTTAGCATAGCTTCTCCAAAAATTTTAGTTTGAGAACAGTCATCAAGTCTTGTGTCAGCAGCATTTCCTAATTGAAAAACAGCTTTTTGATTATCAAATTTTTGATTTAAATTCTCGATAATTTTTTCGTCTAAATCAATTCCAATGTATGATGTTGGCTGTTTGTCAAGTACAATAGAAGTGGTAGAACCAAGCCCAGGAGCAAATTCTACAATCGCATCATTTGTATTGATATCTAACAATTCAACCATTTCATTTGTCAACTTTTTTCCTCCAGGTCTTAGTACTTTTTTTCCTATTTTAGCAAGGAGCCAATGTCCAGACATTTTATCAATTGTATCATTTTTCATTTGAGTAAGTTTTTTATTTTCAATTGAAATAAAAAAGACCTTTTTATCTTTTATTAAGGTAAATTTTATTCTAAATTTAATTTTAGAAATACTTCTTGCGAATCTAATTTCTCAACCAATTGGTTGATAGTAGTTGTTTCTAATAAATGCTTTAAAGTATTTCGTATTTCTTTGAATTGCTGATGCAAAGGACAAGGATTTTTTTCTGAACATCGTTTTAGTCCAAGTGCACAACCACTAAAAATTTTATCTCCATCAAAATGTCTAACAATTACAGCCAACGAATTTTTCATATATTTTTCATCGAGATGAAAACCACCATTTGGTCCTTTTGTAGACTGTAAAAGATTTTTTCGAACCATTTCTTGCAAAATTTTTGCAATAAAATATTCAGGAGAATCAATTCCTTTCGCTACATCTTTTATTCCAACTCGATTTCCGTCTTTGGTTTGCTGTGCGATATAAATTACTGCTCTAACGGCGTATTCACAAGTTTTTGATAACATTTACAATTCTTTTACACTACAAATATACATCATTTCTTTAATAAAAGAGTAAAAGGTGTTTTATTAATTCTAATTATTTCCAAAATTCGTCTTCAAAATTATCAAATGGTTTTGTGTGCGAGTTTTCTAATCTTTTACCTATTTGTTTCAAATCACTTTCATCAAGATTTTCTTGTAAGTAAGGAAACCATTCACGTTCCTCGAATCGAATATGATTTTTTAATAAATGAGCAAATTTTTCTACTATTGATTTCTCTGGATGTTGAGCAATCTTTTGTGCTAAAACCTTTAATTCTTGATGTTCGGTTTTAATTTGTTGGTTGTATGTTTCGTTTGAATAGGGAAAAATAATCGTTTCTTCATGTTTAAAGTGCTCAGAAAGATGATTGTTCCAAAAATATTCAACATAAGATGCAATTCGTTCTAATGCAATATTTTTAAAGAAACCTTGTTCAATTTTCCAACTACAAAGCAATCCAAAATGATGATCCTTTGATAAAACGACAATGTGTTCACTTCTTTTCATAATTAACTGTTTTTGTGAATTAAAGTTATGACAATTTTTCACTAAAATTCTTTTTAGTATTCTATTTTAAAATTTAGACGTATTTCAGATCTTTTTTAGGTTGACATAAATGGAAAAGTATTCAATAAAAAAATCATTCTAATTTCCTGCTATTGGACTACCGAAAACTCCGACAGCTAATTCAGTCCATATTAATAAACCAATGAGTAAAACCATTATGCAGAAAAAGATTTTATTTTGTAAACGGTTAGTCAGTTGTAGAATGTAGTTTATCGTTAATCCAATAACCGAAAGTAAAATAAATGCAATAATAAAATCAAATAAACTCCAGTTGACTTCATTTGTAAATTGCATAGCAATTAGTGGAATTGTTATTATTAGACCATTAGCGTCCTAAACGTTAAAAGAAAGCGTAAAAAAAGCGCGTAAATTTCGGATCTCAAATTATCTTTGAGTTGG